>JAYVUH010000503.1:0-2059 GCA_043788115.1 Burkholderiales bacterium | reverse complement strand
TCTATAACACAGTCACTTATTACCTAAGCGCGATGGAGCACGGCGTCCTTGAACAACTGCAAGGCGCGGCGAATCCAGCGCTCTCGACGGTCAAGCTATTACGGCTTAGCAATCAGCAGGCGGCTGGCTCTCGAAAAACCTTTTACGCAAATTCACAAGCCAGTTGGAACAGTATCTATCCCAGCCTGCTTCAGAACTATTCCCAGAATGATGTGAACACGCTTGCGCTGGCGATCTCCCAAGGAGGTGAGGTGCTGGTTCCGCAGAAGGGCAATATCACGCTCAATCACTGGACAGGCGCGGGTTACGTTACCCGTGTCACAGCCAGTGGTGCGACCACCACGGTGATGGGTATCTCCGGCGTTCTCAATGGAGGCTTCGCCTCGATACCGGGGACAGTCAGCATTCCGGCGGTCACGATGTTCACGAATTCCAATCCGATCATCATCAACACCGCTCCCATTGCACTCCCTCCTACCCTGACCAGTGAGCCGATTGACCTTGCCAGCGGCGATTACGTTTTCCCGACGACAGACCTGACGGTCGGCTCCGGCGTGCCACGCGGCTTTTCCTTTGCGCGGCAATACCACGGAGGACGGCGGCTGGTGAATCCGGCAGGACTTGGCTACGGGTGGACTCACAACTGGCAGGTGCGCGCGACGCGACGCACCGCTTACGAACCGGCACTCGGGATTGGGGGAACGGCCCTGGATGTTGCGGCTATGCTTGTCGCGGCGCAGGCGACACTCGATCTTTCATCGGTAGCCACCGATGCGCAGCATTGGACGCTTGCGAATCTCGTGTCCCACTGGCTTGCCGATCAATTGCAAGACAATGCCGTTGCGATTTCGATTGGCGAGCGTTCCATGCAGTTCACTCGCCGGGCTGATGGCACATGGCAGTCACCGGGAGGAATCACGACGACGCTGGCACCCAATGGCTCCGGCTGGCAGGTGCAGGAGCGCCACGGGAACAGCTACAACTTCGATGCGAGCGGACACCTTACAAGCATTGCTGATCTTTGGGGCAAAACCCTGAACGTGGCCTATAACGGCTCCGACCAGGTTTCAACCGTGACGGACGCCTACGCGCGTTCACTGACATTCACCTACACAGGCGGCAAGCTTGCCAGCGTCGCTGACAGCACGGGGAGAACTGTAAGTTTCACATACAATGGCAGCGGTGATCTCGTGGTGGCAGGCGATCCGGAAGGCAAGGCAGACCGCTTTGCCTACGATGGCGAGCATCGCATCACGGAAATCTGCAACCATGACAACCAGCTTGTTGCCACCAATACCTACGACTCCACCGGCAAGCTTATCGAGCAAGCTTCGGAAGGTGACGCGACGAAGAAATGGAAATACTATTACTTTTTGAATGCCTCCGTCGAAGTGAACCCGCAAGGCGGCCAGACGACCTGGTATTTCGACAGCCGGAAAAGGCAGATTGGCCAACTGGATGCGATCGGGCGCTATGGCAGCACCACTTACGACGGGCAGGATCGCGTGACACAGACGACCACACCGCTGGGGCGGACGGTCATGCGCGCTTACGACCGTAACCACAACGTCACTTCGATGACCGACCCGGACGCCAAGGTCACCAACTACACTTACGACGCGCAACTCCGGCTGCAAACCGCCAACGATCCGCTCAGTCACACGGCAACATTCACCTACAACGCCCGGCATCAGCCGCTGACTATTGCAAATGCACTGGGCGAAACGATCACCAACACCTATAATAGCACCGCCGGCACTCTCGCCTCGGCCGCGCCGCCCGGCGCTCCCGCGGCCACGACCTTCGGCTACAACGTGCGGGATGAACTGATCACGACCAGCCTTCCCGGCGGCGGCACGGAGACCATCATGCGCAACCTGCTCGGTGATCCGGAAAACGTTGTGGACGCAAGAGGCAACACAACGACCTTCACCTACAACCTGCGCCGCGAGCCGCTGACGGTCACTCGCCCTGGCGGACTGGTGACGACAAGCAGCTATGACAACCAGCGGCATCTGGCTTCGCTGACGGACGCCCGCAACAACACCATCAATTTCAG
>JAYVUH010000502.1:0-3961 GCA_043788115.1 Burkholderiales bacterium | reverse complement strand
CCGATTGAATTTATGCGCCCGGCAGAACTTGCGGACGACTTTACCGGTCTTGTTCCCGTTCTTCGATGGGTGCATGATCAATACCGGTCTCGGTCTGAGGACTTTGAGCAAGTGTGTTGCATCATGCCGAATGCGCCATTGCTTGAGAGTCAGGATTTGATTTCAGCCTTTGACATTTTTGATGAGCATCATGCGCGCTATCCCTTACTGGTATTCGCAAGATTTCCGGTTCCGGTTGAATGGGCGTTTCGCCGGGACGACAATGGTTTGATGACAGCCATATCACCCGATAGCTGTATTAAGAGATCTCAAGATTTGGAGCACGCTTACTATGAGTGTGGCCCATTCTCTATCTGGCGCCCAGATCATCTTGTCAGCGATAACCCGGTGAAAGAACAAGTGTTGTCCTATGTGCTTCCATCAGAAAGAGCTATCGACGTCGATACGCCCGATGATCTGGTTTATGCGGAGCGCCTTTACCGCTTGTCAAAATAAATACCCTGATCTCCACGAAGTTGTACCACCTTCCAAATAATTTTCACCCATAGACTCATTCATGCCACGTTACGTCAAATCAGAGCAATTGCTTGAGCGCGCGCTGCAAACCATTCCGCTGGGCAGCCAGACGTTTAGCAAGAGCAAAACTCAATACCCTTTTGGGGTTTCTCCCTATTTCATTCAGCGTGGGCGCGGTTCCCATGTCTGGGATGTTGATGGCAATGAGTACGTAGACTTTGTCAACAGTTTGGCCGCTATTACTCTTGGGTATTGCGACCCGGATGTTGATGCGGCCGTCAGGGCGCAGTTGGAGGAGGGGGTCATTTTTTCTCTACCGCATCCAATAGAGATGCGGGTGGCCGAAGAAATAGTCAAACTTGTGCCCTGCGCCGAGATGGTGCGTTTTGGCAAGAATGGTTCCGATGCTACTGCTGGTGCCGTGCGACTTGCGCGCGCGTTTACCAATCGAGAACACGTGGCAGTATGTGGTTACCACGGCTGGCAGGATTGGTACATTGGAAGCACTGCGCGTAACCGTGGCGTGCCGAAGGCCACCACTGAATTGACGCATGCGTGGTCTTACAACGACCTCGATAGCCTTGCGAAATTATTTAAGCAATACCCGAACGGCATTGCTGCCGTAATTCTTGAGCCAATGAATTTGTTTGAACCAGAGCCGGGTTTTCTTGAGGCGGTTAAGGAACTTACCCACAAGCACGGTTCGCTTCTTGTGTTTGATGAAACTGTTACCGGCTTTCGATACGCCGTTGGCGGTGCCCAACAGTATTTTGGCGTAACTCCTGATTTGGCAACTTTTGGCAAGGGACTTGCCAATGGTTATCCCTTGTCGGCTGTTGCGGGACGCGCAGACGTCATGCGGCTGATGGAGGAGATCTTTTTTTCTTTCACGTTCGGTGGCGAAACACTCTCATTGGCGGCTGCGCTTGCCACAATTCAAAAGCTTGAACGTGAGCCAGTAATTAAAACTCTTTATGCGCAAGGCCGCAAAGTTGTCGATCAACTTCGTGCCCTGATTGTATCGAGCGACGCGCAAGACCTATTGAGCGTGGAGGGAAACCCCACGTGGAGCTTTCTGGTAATCAAGGATACCGACGCCTATAGTTCGTTGCACAGCAAAACATTTCTCCTGCAAGAAATGTTTGCGCGCGGAATCTTGACGGTTGGTACGCATAACATGAGCTATAGCCATTCGGATGACGATCTCATGAAACTGCTCGGCGCTTACGGCGAAGTGATTCCCGCCTTGGTCGGCGCAGTTAAGAAAAAAAATCTTGGATCGATGCTCCATTGCGAACCGCTTCAGCCACTGTTCAAAGTTCGCTGATTTAAGGTTTATTGCAATGAACGTTATTTTTCGTGTCGATGCATCGGTAGATATTGGCAGCGGCCATTTGATGCGCTGTGCAACGCTTGCGGATCGGCTGAAAAGCACGGGATACTCCAAAAGTGGTATTGATTCCTTGCATTTTTTCCTTAAAATCAACGCCGGGAGCAGCCGTGGAAAAGAATGAGAACTTGCGTCATTGGGAACAATGGGCAGCAGAGTATGGCGGCGAACTTCGCGCAACGACCAAATGTCTGAGCATCAAGCGTCTGGAAATCGAGGCCTTGGTGCGGCGCATCCAGGGCGCCGGTAAGGAGAACGCGCTCGTCGTGGAGATTGGCTGCGGAAATGGCGCCAATGGATTTGCGCTGGTGTCGCGCGCGCCAGGAGTGCGTTACCTGGGGCTCGATTTTTCGCCCGCGATGATTACCAATGCTGCCGCAGTGGCGGACCGGCGGCTGGGAAGTGTGCCTGACCAGATTCAGCGGATGGCGTTTGGCGTCTCGGACGCGCGCGAGTTGACGCGGCCCATCGCGCTCGACGTCAAACAGCCCACGTTCGCGGGCGCGCAGATCGCCAAGGCGTTGCCGGCACAAGCGGCAGACATCGTGTTCACCGATCGCATGTTGATCAATCTCAGCTCGGCGGCGGAGCAGCTGGCGGTGATGGAGCGCGTCGCGACAATCCTACCTGAAGGTGGGTTGTTTTTGATGCTGGAGAATAGCGTGGAGACCCACGCGACGCTTAATAGCGCGCGCGTTGCGTTGGGGCTGTCGCCGCGCGCGCCGGCTGAGTACAACGTGTTCATCGACGAGGCGAAGGTCATCCGACCGTTTGAGAAGACGATGCAACTGGTGGCGGTGGAGGACTTCTCCGCGGTGCACGATCTCATGTTGTACGCGGTGGGGCCGTCCTTGGCGGATGGCAAGGTCGAATATGACTCTCCGCTCATGACGCGGTTGACAGACGCGATTCTCGCGTTGGGCGAGCGCGCATCACAAGCCGGTGGATTCGGGCAGAATCGGTTGTGGATCTGGCGCAAGTGATTCGCGCGCTGCTTGTAGACCTCGACGGAACGCTCATCGACAGCCTGCCGAGCCTGCGCGCTGTGTATGAGCGCTTCTTGGCGCGCCGGAACATCGCTGCGACGGACGCGGAGTTCGACGTGCTCAATGGACCGCCGCTGGCGAGAGTGGTCCAGATGATTGTGGATTGGCATCAGCTGGAGGGGACGCCGGAAGCGTTGATGGCGGAGTATGTCGAGCTTCTGGATGCTGGCTATGTGCAGGACGCGCGCCTGGCGCCGGGTGCCGAGGAGCTGCTCACGTGGGCGCGCGCGCGGTCGATGCGAATCGCGTTGGTGACGTCCGCGCCGCTGGTTTTGGCGCGCGCAGTCCTCAAGGCGCGCGGGGTGGAATCGTACTTTGATGTGGTGATCGGTGGCGATTCCGTGACGACGGGAAAGCCGGCGCCGGATGGGTACTTGCTGGGTCTGGAGAATTGCGGTGTTGCGGCCACGGAAGCGGTCGCGGTCGAGGATTCGGGGTCAGGGGTTCGCGCGGCAGTGGCGGCGGGGATTGTGTGCGTTGCTTTGGGTGCGGTGAAGAAGGCGGCGTTGCTGCAAGAGGGCGCTGCGACGGTGGTGCCGGATCTCTTCGAGGCGCGGCGCTATTTCCAGGCGCTGGCGGATGGACCGGGGCGCGTGGTCGCGGCCACAGGTCTGCGCGTGCGTGTGGGCATTGAGAGTCGAGTCGCGGATTCAGCGACGGAACTGGAGATCGGTAGACTCTGGGATGAGGCGCGGCGCGCACGGTCGGGCCTGAGCGATGGGAACGTGGTGGCATTGTCAGAGTGGGTAGCTAACGGTCACGCGCTGCTGGTGACGACGGAGATTGTCCCGTACCGCTACTATGTTGCGCAGCGTGCAGGAGGGCGGTCGATGGGTATCTTTCCGCTGGGCGTCACGGGCGTGGTTCGGCTCCGTTATGGCGAGCTGGTGTTGGGACGGCGTGGGCGCGGGGTGACGCAGTATCCCGGCCACTGGGAGCTGGTGCCGTCGGGAGGAATTCCGGCGGAGCGCGTGAATGCCGATGGCGTCGTCGATGCGGAGGGTCATCT
>JAYVUH010000501.1:0-2275 GCA_043788115.1 Burkholderiales bacterium | reverse complement strand
TAAAAGTCAAACAATGCCAGCCGCGCAAGCAGCTGGATTCGCGGCGTCCGCATTGATGAAGGAACCATTTGCGCGCGTGCCAAGCGGCAGCGTTATGCTGCGCGCCTCGAGGATCCCGGCCATGTCGAAATTGCGGGTTGACCGTCGGGCGCGATGATGGGCGACGGCGACCGATCCCGTGCGCATGCGGCTGGCGGCGAGACTCTCCATACCAGCACCGACGCCGCCCAAGACTTTAGTATCCGCCAAAGCCGATTGCGTCAGCGCCTGCAGGCGCAGTGGAGACGCCTCAATCTCTTCATCGGCGTGGGTTCAGGGCGCTCGCAGCGTCGATGTGGCGGTCCGGCGGCACCACGGAACCTGCAGGCGACAGCGGGAGGTCGTCATCGCCGTAGGCCGTCGGGGCGGGCATCGAGCTAGTCGATCTGTCGTTCACCGGATCCGAAGAGTATGAATGCCAGGGCACCAATCAGCGACACACCGGCGGCCAGTGCAAACGGTGCGGAGAAGCTGCCTGTTCGGTCGACGAGCCAGCCGGTCACGAACACTCCGAATATTCCGGGCAGAGTCGCGAAGGTGTTGCTGAGTCCAAAGATCACATCGGCATATCGCGGACTGATGTCAAAGCATTTTGGCGGAAAACCTGCGGTCGCGATCGCAGCTGATCCGCTCGCGCATGTAACTAGCACGAGGCCAGTAGTAACCGACGTGGACGTTGGCAGCAGCACGAGAAAAAGTGAGGCGGCACCGAGCCCGATTGCCGTCAGCAGTTTTCTCACGACGGATGCACGGCGCCCGGCACGAAGCAGGTGATCCGCGACGAGCCCGGCCAAATTGGCCATCAAGAAGGCGAGGAGCCACGGGGCCGCCGACAACAGGCCTGCGCTGACGACTGTTACGCCAAATGTGCGCTTGAAGTAACTGGGCAGCCACGCGAGCATGACGTAGAACGACCAGGTGAATCCGAAGTGTGCAATAACGATGGCCCACACGGCTGGCAGGCGCAGTATTCTGCCCCAGGGGATCGCTGGCTTGGCTCCTGCGATTGGTGCATCGACAATGTCACCGGCGCGAACGCCCGGGAACCAAGCGATGGCCCAGATCAGGCCCAGGGCGCCAAACGCGTAGAACGGCGTTGGCCACCCGTACGCCCGAACCAGCACGCCCGTCACCGCCAACGAAAATACGGTAGCGGCGCTAGTCATGCTCACGAGAAGAGCGACCGCGCGGGATCGGTGCAGGGGCGGCACCCAGCGAGCGATCATGTTGAACGACGCCGGAAACATCGCGGCTTCGCCAAGGCCGAGCGCAACGCGAGCAACGATGAGCAGCGGCAGTGAGACGAGCGCTGCAGGCGGCGTCAGCATCGTAAACATTGACCACCACACCACGGCGAGACCGAGGACGATCTTTCCGCCATAGCGGTTTGCCAGCGCGCTGGCGGCCAACATCATGCAGATGTAGCCGATGAAGAATGACGAGAGCACGAGTCCCTTCTGGGTCTCGCTCCAGCCCAGCTGTGTCTGCATCGCAATCGCACCGACCGAGATGTTGGTCCGGTCGATGAAGGAGATGAAAGAGGCCGCGCAAAGGAGGGCCACGACCGAATAGTAGGCAGGCCACCGGCTCATACGCTCGTTCATCTGCGACCGCCTCGCCTCGTGGTGCGCTTCCGCTTTCCGTTAGCGGCGCTGGCTCGCCAGGACGTAGTCAGTATAGGTCGGAATGCGGCCGGAGCGGCCTTGTCGTCGGGGTCCTCTCGTTTTCCGTGCAATAACATACGGTAGGATTTGCCAGTAATTTCAGAGGTCAGGATCGATTCTGGCTTTCGATTCAACGACTTGCTGATAGCGTTTCGGCGGGGGGTTCTGGTGCATTGGGGGATTGTGGCCCGGATTCGGCGATTGGGAGCCGAAAGGCGATGATCACGCATCGCGCGAAACCCCCTGTTTCCAGCCATTTTATGGCGAGACGAAACTGGGGACTTATGGACTGATGGCCGATAACTTGTCCCGCGACCGCAGATGCACCAGAACCAGCCACAGACCGATCAGCCCAAAAGCTAACTCCGGCAGCCTGCTAGACGCCACGGTTGGCGAGCAATGCCGCGGCCGGTTGTGGCTAGGGTTGCTGGCACGCTGGAGCCCCAAAGTGAGACGAGTCACGAAACGCTTGAATAGGGGTCAGATCAAGATTCGGCCATTTACGTACGCCAAGACAATGGAAACTCTTGATTTCAATAGGATTGATGTATCGCCGGCTCGGCACATTTTCG
>JAYVUH010000500.1:0-13126 GCA_043788115.1 Burkholderiales bacterium | reverse complement strand
GCCTGCTGGCGAGTACGCACTCGATCGCGCACATGCGTCGGTGGTGTGGCGCGTCATGCACATGGGCTTGTCGCGTTATACGGCGCGCTTCGACAAAATGGATGGCAAGCTCGATTTTCGTCCCGGTGCGGCATCGTCATCTAGCGTTGAGTTTTCGATTGACGCTGCGTCGATCAACACGGGTTTAGCCCCGTTCAACCGCAGCCTGATGGATGCCGAGTGGTTTGACGGCACAAAGCACCCAAGCATTCGATTTCGCTCGACCAAAATGGAAGCGCTTGGTGGTGCGCGCTACCGACTGACCGGGGACTTGAGTCTACGCGACATGGTGAGGCCCGTCGCTTGGGAGGTGAACTTTAACGGCGGTCTCTACAACAGTTTTGTGCAAGGCCACGCGATCGGATTTTCGGCGAAGACCACGCTCAAGCGATCGGACTGGGGGATGGTCAAGTTGGTGCCGCTCGTCGGCGACGACGTTGAAGTCGAGGTTGAGGTCGAATTTGTACATCGGCCAACGCCAAACTGACGTGAGAGAGACGTGCGCGATGAATGAACGCTATACAACAACGGCCATTGTCTTTCACTGGCTACTGGCGCTGATGATCATCGTTTCATTTGCCGTCGGCCTGTACATGGTGAGTCTGACCATGAGCCCGACGCGCATCAAACTCTACAACTGGCATAAGTGGGCGGGGATGACGATTCTCACGCTTGCAGCGCTACGCTTGCTGTGGCGCTTGTCGCACCGTGCGCCAGCGCTGTCGTCCGCAATGCCGGCATGGCAGGTCAGCGTCGCAAACGCAACGCACGTGCTGTTCTACATGCTATTTTTCGCGGTGCCGTTGACCGGCTGGGCTTACAGCTCGGCGGCCGGATTTCCAATCGTCTGGTTTGGTGTTGTCCCGCTACCGGATTTTGTGCCCAAAGATCGCGAGCTCGCCGAGTTCTTGAAACCGTTTCACTGGATGAGCGCGTATGCATTGGCGTCGCTTGTCGTATTGCACGTCGCCGCAGTCGCGAAACATGTACTGGTTGATCGCGACGGCTTACTCAACCGTATGCTGCCCATTCTTGATCGGAATAAACCATGAAATCACCACCTCATTTTATCTACGCGATATTCAGCTCACTGTTACTAAGTGGCGCCACCATGCCGGCATACGCGCAGCAAAAACTGATTGCCGCACAAAGCGAAATCGCCTTCGTTAGCAAGCAATTTGGTGTGCCTGTCGGCGGCAAGTTCAAGAAGTTCGACGCGGAAGTTTCGTTCGATCCGAAGAAGCCCGATGCGGCCAAGGTCAGCTTTACGGTTGATCTCCTGAGTGCGGATATCGGCAACGCGGAAACGGAAACCGAACTCAAGAAGCCGGGCTGGTTCAATTCAGCGAAGACGCCACAGGCAACGTTCGCCTCAACGGTTGTGAAATCAATTGGTGGTGGCAAGTTTGAATTCACCGGCAAGCTGTCGGTAAAGAACATCTCGCAGAACGTTGTCGTGCCTGTCGCGCTTACGCAGTCTGGTGGTACCACCCGCGCCGTCGGTAGCTTTACCCTAAAGCGGCTCGATTTTAAGATTGGCGACGGTGAATGGAATGACGTTTCGCTTGTCGCAAATGAAGTTGTTGTTAACGTCAAGCTGACGTTGACGGGAATTCAACCGCTTTAGGTTATTGCAGTTTTCATTCACAACCACAAAAGGACACACAAATGAAATTTCTCACGATGACACTTTCCGCAGCGGCTGTCGTTGCCGCCATCGGCATGGGCGCTACAAGCACTAACGCGCAAGCGCAAACCTACATGGTCGAGCCAACGCATACCTTCGTGAGTTGGGAGGCGAAGCACTTCGGCACATCGACGTCACGCGGTCGCTTCGATAAAAAGAGTGGCTCGATCACGATTGACCGTAAAGCTAAAACTGGTAAAGCCGAAATCATCATCGACATGAAGTCGATGAATACCGGTGTTGCTCCGTTTGACAAGCACTTGATCGGCGACGACTTCTTTGCCGCAGAGAAGTTTCCAGAAGCGAAATTCGTCGGTACCGCATTCAAGTTTGATGGTGACAAGGTGACGGAAGTCGCGGGCACACTCACGATGCGTGGCAAAACCAATCCGGTGACGTTGAAGGGAACCGGGTTCAACTGCTACATGAGCCCGTTCGTCAAGCGCGAAGTGTGCGGTGGCGACTTTGAAACCACGATCACGCGCAGCCAGTACGATGTGTCTTATGGTTTGCCCGGCATTCCAGATGCGATTCGGCTGTTGATCCAAGTCGAAGCGATTAAGCAAGACTAGCTTATAAACACCAGTATTGGCGGGCACTTTCAGCCACTTTGTGAGGAAAGTGCCCGTCAATCATGCATATGACGACTTGAAATGAGTGATATGAACAACACAAACATTATCGCTTTCGCCGGTAGCAATCGGCGCGGCAGCATTAATCGCGCAGCACTCACACTTGCCGTTGAAGGCGCCACCCTTGCCGGCGCAACGGTCGAGGTGATAGACCTTCGCGGATACGAAATGCCGCTCTATGATGCCGAATGGCACGCGGCGAATGGATTACCTGAGACCGTCCGGCGCCTGCGCGAGAAAATGCGCAACGCCAATGGCGTGCTGATCGCGAGTCCTGAATACAATTCGTCGATTACACCGTTGTTGAAAAACACTATTGATTGGCTTTCGCAATCGGTGGAGAGCGGTATCGGTGCTGGTGGCGGGCGCATGCCGTTTGACGGCAAGATCGTCGGCCTCCTCGGTGCGTCGATGGGCGCGTTCGGCGCGATTCGCGCCTTGCCCCACGTCGCGTGTATTTTTTCTAATCTTGGCAGCGTGGTGTTGCCGGTGATGGCGGTTCCCGCCGCAGACAAACTCTTTGCGCCGGACGGTGTCGTCGCCAACGAACGGCAAGCCGCGTTGCTGCGCGATTTAGGCGCCCGCGTCGTGGCGCTGTCGAAAGTGTCCGCTACCTCGGCGCAATAGCGCGCAGCTATCGCCTCGATTCAAAGGATTCATTAGCGTTTTTGCCATAACGGCGTAAATTTGGTCTGTCGCTGCTTGAAGGGTAGGGTGGCTAAATTACGGAGGAGACAATCATGGCGAAGCAGTACTTTTCAAAGATGGATATTTCGAAAAAGCAGCGCGCGGCAACCGCTAAGATTCTTGATGCGCGACTCGCCGATGCGATTGACTTGACGCTTGCGGGTAAGCAGGCGCATTGGAATGTGAAGGGGCCGAACTTCATCGCGCTGCACGAGCTCTTCGACAAAATTGTCGGAGAAGCGCAAGGCTGGGTTGACGATATTGCCGAACGTGCCGTCGCGCTCGGTGGCACGGCGCACGGGACGGTGCAGGCGGTGGCCAAGGCCACGTCGCTCAAAGCCTATCCTCTCGGTATCACCTCGGGGCGCGATCATGTCGAAGCGCTTGCGTTCGCCATGGCCAGTTTTGGTAAGCTGGTGCGCGCCGCGATCGAAGACGCTGAAAAACTGCGCGACGCGGATACGGCGGATCTCTTTACCGGCATCTCACGTGACGTCGACAAGTATTTGTGGTTCCTCGAAGCGCATCTTGAATCGTAAGTTATGACACACCCAATCGTCTAGGGAACCTCTGATTAAATTCAGTTCTGATGAAACTACTAGCCATTCCACTAAGCCACCAAAAGGCGGTGGCCAAGTGGCTGGTGATAAGCCAGACTAGGCGCCGCAGTTGCCAAACTCGCAAGAAATTCGACGCCGCATATGTCTGATATGTAAGGAGGATTTCTTGCGTGAGCCACAACCTCATTTGGCAAATCGAAGCAACGAAATGGACTTAATCAGAGGTTCCCTAACCAGCAACACCACCACGAACCGGAAAAAGCATGGCCACCCTTACACTCACCAAAGAAAATTTCAACGCTACCATCGAGAGCGGCAAGACCGTTATCATCGACTTCTGGGCGCCGTGGTGCGGGCCGTGTCGTGCATTTGCCCCGACCTTCGAAGCGGTGTCGGAAGAGTTTCCCGATGTCGTGTTTGCCAAGATCAATACCGAAGACGAGCAGGAACTTGGCGCAGCCTTCAATATCCGCTCGATTCCCACGTTGATGGTGTTTCGTGAGCAGGTTGTTTTGTTTTCTCAAGCCGGCATGTTGCCCAAGTCGGCGCTGCAGGAAGTCGCCAAGACATCCCTGGCTCTCGACATGGCCAAAGTACATGCGGAGGTCGCCGCCCAGGAGCAGTCGGCGGCAACAAACTAGCAACAAAACACTAACACTGGCGGGCGTTTTCGGGCATTTATGTCCGAAAACGCCCGTCGTTGCTTGTGTTTTGCCGATTCGTTGCGATGGGAGTCTATGCTGGCGTGACGATAACGGCTTGGTGCCATAATTCTGACCTCGCGACTCTGTCCAGCCTGCTGTCGCTTTGTACGGCAACCTGCACTGCTCCCACCCCATGACCGATTTGCCTAGTTTTGCCGCACTCCGCAACGCATTTCTGGTGGACGAGTCTCAGGCGCTGGACGCCGCACTCAGTACGGCCTCTGTTGATCCCGCCATGCAGCAGCGTATTGAGGGGACAGCCCGCCACCTAGTGGAGTCGGTGCGAGCGGAGCAGCGCACCAACGCTGGCATGCAGTCATTCCTGACGCAGTACGACCTCGGCTCGCAAGAGGGGGTATTGCTCATGTGTGTTGCCGAGGCGCTGTTGCGGATTCCCGATGCCGCCACGGCCGACAAACTCATCCGTGACAAGTTTGCGCAGGGCGATTGGCAGAAACACCTCGGTGCGAGTGACTCGATGCTGGTGAACGCCGGCACCTGGGGGATGATGCTCACCGGCAAGTTGGTGACCGTCGCGCCGACCGACATGGTCGACATCGGTGGGTGGCTCGGCCGCATGGCGAATAAGCTGGGTGAGCCGATCGTACGGACTGCGCTTCGCCAGGGAATGCGGCTGATGGCCGAGCAATTTGTGATGGGGCGCGATATTGAAGAAGCGCTGCAACGCAGCGTGTCGAGCGAACAGGCGAGCTATCGACATTCTTTCGATATGCTGGGCGAGGCCGCCATGACGGCCGCTGATGCCGAGCGCTACTTCGACGCATATCAGGGTGCAATCAAGGCAATCTGTAGGTACGTCAAGCCGGGGCAATCGGTGTTTGAAGCGCCGGGCATTTCAGTGAAGCTGTCCGCGCTGCATCCGCGTTATGAGCTGGCAAATAAGGCGCGTGTCTTTACCGATATGCTACCCAGGCTACTAAGACTGGCTGAGATGGCGCGCGACGGCGGCATCGGTCTCACGTTTGACGCTGAAGAAACCGAGCGCCTGGAAATATCGCTGGAGTTGTTCGGCGCTGTCTTCCGGCAGCCACAGTTCAACGGCTACGAGGGACTCGGCCTCGCCGTGCAGGCGTATCAGAAGCGCGCCCCCTATGTTGTCGATTGGTTGATCGCACTGTCGGCGCAACACGGCAGACGCATCATGACGCGATTGGTCAAGGGGGCTTATTGGGATACCGAGATCAAGCGCGCGCAGATGCAGGGCCTGACGGACTATCCGGTATTCACGCGCAAGGCCAATACGGATGTCGCGTATCTCGCCTGTGCCGCCAAGATGCTCGCTGCGCCGCAGGTATTCTTCTGTCAGTTTGCGACTCACAATGCTCATACCGTGGCGACAATTCTTGAGCGCGCGAAAACCGCTGGGCAGCACAGTCAGTTTGAGTTCCAGCGGCTGCACGGCATGGGCGTGGAACTCTATGCTGCGGTGCTCAAACGTGACGGTGCTGTGTGCCGCGCCTATGCGCCGGTCGGTACGCATGAAGACCTGCTGCCTTATTTGGTGCGCCGCCTCCTTGAGAACGGTGCCAACTCGTCGTTCGTCAACCGCATCGCCGATCCCGCAGTCAACATCAGTGATGTCATCGCAGACCCAATCGCCCATTGCCAATCGATCATGCCCAAAGCCAATCCACGTCTGCCTTTACCCATCCAACTATTTCAGGCGTCGACCGTCGCGCGCTTGAACTCGTCGGGCTTTAGTTTTGCCGATCTACCCGCTGTCGAGACATTGTTCGCAGAGATGGCCCCGGTGTTGAGTCGAACTGACTGGCAAGCGCAACCCATCGTCGCCGGTAAACCGGTGCGTGGTGCGGCGACAGCGGTGATGAGCCCCGTAGATGGCGTTCAGATCGGCGTGGCGGAAGACGCCGATCAAGCGATCGTCGGGCTGGCGCTTGACCTCGCCAAACAGTGGCCGGGCCTACCAGCCACACAGAGGGCGGCGGTTTTGGAGAGGGCCGCGGATCTGCTTGAGGAGCGGCGCGCGGTTTTCATGGCATTGATGGCGCGGGAAGCCGGCAAGACGCTTCCCGATGGTTTGGGAGAAGTGCGCGAGGCGACAGATTTCTGCCGGTACTATGCCGCGATGTGTCGGCAGCATTTCGCCGCGCCAGAAGTGCTACCCGGCCCGACTGGCGAGTCCAACGAACTCAGTCTGCACGGTCGTGGAACGTTCTTGTGTATCAGCCCATGGAATTTTCCGCTGGCGATTTTCCTTGGTCAGATCGCCGCCGCCTTCGCGGCCGGCAATGCGGTGGTGGCAAAGCCCGCCGAACAAACACCGATTGTGGCGTTTGAAGCTGTGAAGTTGTTGCTCGACGCCGGTATGCCGCCAGCCGCTGTTGCGCTGCTACCGGGGAAAGGTGAGACCGTGGGCGCGTCGTTGGTGAGTGATCTGCGCGTCGATGGCATCGCCTTTACCGGCGGAACGCTGACGGCACGCGCGATCAACCTGGCACTCGCAAAGCGCCACGGCCCGATCATTCCGTTTATTGCCGAAACCGGCGGACTCAATGCCATGATTGCGGACTCGTCGGCGTTGCCGGAACAGGTCGTCAATGATGTCATTGCCTCCAGTTTTAACAGCGCGGGACAGCGTTGTTCGGCGCTGCGCGTACTGTGTGTCCAAAAAGATATCGCGCCACGCATCAAGACGCTGTTGGACGGCGCCATGCAGGAACTGCGTGTCGGCGATCCGACGCATCTCGATACCGACGTCGGACCTGTCATTGATCGTGACGCGTTTGACCTACTGGTGCGACATCGTGAGCACATGGCGCGCCACTATCAGCAGGTCGGGCAAGTGTTACTGCCGGCAGATACGCCGCCCGGGCACTACTTCGCGCCGTGCGCCTTCGAGATTCCGACGCTTGATACCCTCAAGTCGGAAGTGTTTGGTCCGATCCTACATGTTCTGGAATTCGACAGTGACAAACTCATGGATCTGGTCGATACCATCAATTCCTCAGGCTACGGGCTCACACTCGGCGTGCATTCGCGTATCGAAGAAACCATCCGGGACATTCGGGCGCGTGCGCGGGTTGGCAACATTTATGTCAATCGCAACCAGGTCGGAGCGGTGGTCGGCGTACAGCCATTTGGCGGCGAAGGCTTGTCGGGAACAGGCCCCAAAGCAGGTGGCCCGCACTATCTGTTCCGTTTTGCCAGCGAGCGCACCTTCACGGTGAACACCGCTGCCGCAGGCGGCAACGCCGCTCTTATTGCAGCTTCCGAATGACCCAAGATTGCGGCAGGTCGACGCCAATTTAGCGGCGCAAAAAACCAGATTGCTAAATCGCTTTCATGTCCTCAGGCATGTTGCTACCGGAAAGCAGCACCAACATTGACTGCCCCTCCTGCTTCCACAGTTCGACCGCGTCTTCGAACAACTCGATGACCGTATCGAGTTCGCTCGCATGGTGCGCGGCGAATGCGTCGGTGTGGTCAAAGTAAACGCAGTAGCCCTCGGCTCTCACCCAGTCCATATCGGTGATGCAATCGTAGAACGCGTCCCAGTTTTTGCCAAAGTGTGGCGGAAATTTCATGGCGACCGACGCATGATTCAGGAACTGATCCTTGCCTTCGATTTTTTTGCCCTCTAGGTGAAAAAATGCCATGCCCTTTGCGCGCGAAAGCTTGCTCAACTCCGGCACGCTCGCGTGCGACTTTAGCCAGAAGACGCCGTGCGGCTTGTCGCTGGAGAGAACATTCTTCAACTCGGCGGAGGGCATTTTGGTTACTCCTGAATGCGTTTGAACGATGCGTAGTGATCGTCTGTGTAATAACAAGGTGACTTGGCAGCGTCAAGGACGTTACCTCCGCAGACAATGCGTCGTGCGCCGCGGTTCTTGGCGTTCGGCGTTGCAACTGTATATTCCTTGTAGAAGCCGCGTGGTTGCTTGGGCAGCACTCGCTCAAAATTGCCGAAAACGGAGCCATCTTTTTTGGCATGCTCAAACGGACCGCCTTTGCGAATTCGTTGCAGCGTGTCTCGTCCCTGTGAAGGCAGATCGGCCAAACGAATTGACGCGATGGTTGAGTTGGATTTTGCGGCCGCATCAGTTTCCCGTGCTTCGGCAGCCGACGTGTTGACGATTGCCAGTGTTACTGCGGTAACAATAAACGCGGCGATCTGCGTCAACTTAATGACACCACGGGTTTGCTTCGATGTGCGGGGAAAATGGACCATGGGGTGTTTGCGTTCGAGAGGTCAGCGTACCTTGTTGGGGCACTGCGCCTTTGTGCAGTCTGCATACAGGTATAGCGAGTGATCGTGCAGCGAAAAACCGCGGTCTTGGGCGATTTTGTGCTGGCGTTTCTCGATTTCAGCGTCATAGAACTCCTCGACCTTGCCGCACTGGAGGCACACCAGATGGTCGTGGTGACTGCCTTCGTTGAGTTCGAATACTGCCCGACCGCCTTCAAAATGATGGCGTTGCAGCAAGCCCGCCTGCTCGAACTGCGTCAACACGCGATAGACGGTCGCCAGCCCCACATCGGCGTTGTCGTTAAGCAACAACTTATAGACGTCCTCGGCGCTCATGTGACGCTGTTTGGAACCTTGGAACAGTTCGAGCACCTTTAACCGCGGTACGGTGGCTTTGAGGCCGATATTGTGAAGCTCCTTCGATTCAGGCATTGACGTTCGCGATCAGTAGGACGGGATGCTGGAATCATAGCGCTTTTGCTGGTGGCGATGTTAGGGGGTTGATGGGGCTGCGGTTGATGCCCTCGGCTATAATTACAGCCCACGCCCCAACTCACTTGATCCGAATGAAATTGCCCACCCATCTTTTTATCGTTGTTGCCATCGCTACGGTCGTCAGCGCCGTGTCGGGTTGTTCACGTTTTGGCGTATACAGACTGGACGTTCAGCAGGGCAATCTGGTGACGCAGGAGCAAGTGTCCAAAGTCAAGCCCGGCATGTCACGGCTGGAAGTTCGCAATGTGCTGGGCACGCCGTTGCTCCAAGATGCTTTCAATGCCGATCGTTGGGATTACGTATACAACGAAGATCGCAACACCGATAAGTCACTCAACCCGTTTGGGCGCATCCAACAGCAGTTTAAGGTCACGGTCTTTTTTGACCGGGAAAAAGTTGCCCGTGTGGAAGGTGTGGCGTCGCCTTTCGAGATCTTGACAGGCGGCGGCGATCGTCGCAAAACGCCTGATGCGACGCCGCCTGGCGCGCCTGAGCCGCGCAAATAGCCGACCGACCCCCATGGCACTAAAACTTGCCATCGCTGGTGCGGGTGGGCGCATGGGACGCATGCTGCTCAATTCCGCACTAGCCGATGCCGAGTTGACGGTCTGCGCCGCAATGGAGTGTCGCGGTTCAGCGTTGGTTGGACAGTCGGTGGCCGGTATTCCTGTAACAGATGACATTGACGCCGCAGTATCGGCGAGTCGCGTCCTGATCGATTTCACCCGACCGGAAGGCACGCTGGCACACTTGGCGGCATGCTCAGGACACGGCGTGAATGCCGTCATCGGCACGACCGGTTTTACCGACGCGCAGTTGAACGAATTGCGTGCCTATGCTGAGCGCATCGCGATTGTTTTTGCGCCAAACATGAGTCTCGGTGTGAACGTCACCGCGAAACTGGTAGCGATGGCGGCGAGAGCGCTCGGCATGGATGCCGACATCGAGGTCTTTGACGCACACCACAAACTCAAGATTGATGCACCATCCGGCACGGCGCTGATGCTCGGACGCGTGGCCGCAGAGGCGCGCGGACAACGATTCGGCGAAGTTGCCATTTTCGACCGCACCTGCTCCACTGGCGAGCGTGGACCGGGCTCGATTGGCTTTTCGGCGGTGAGGGCAGGTGACATCGTAGGTGATCACACCGTTTTTTTTGCGCTAAACGGCGAGCGCATTGAAATCACACACAGGTCGTCATCGCGCGAAAACTATGCGTTGGGCGCGATTCGAGCGGCCAAGTTCGTCGCCGCTAAGACGAGCGGTCTGTTCGACATGGATGATGTTCTTGGCTTGAAATACCCCGGCCAGTAATCTCAGGCTTGTATCGCGAATTGCGGTCGAGGACACTTTCGGGTAAAATGATTTTTTAATCGCGTCGCAAAAATCTTGCGGAGCAAAAACGCGGGAAAGCGCATCGGGATCGAGTCAAATCTCCCTACGGCCTTTCCCGTTTTTTATGCCCGCAAGATTTGTATGTTCGTCATAGATGGGCAGCAACGGTGTTCGCGAGACGCATCCGTCAAGGTCTTTTGGAGTTCGCCGTGAGTTTGAAATCGCCCCCGCCCGCCGTACTGGTTCTTGCTGACGGATCGGTTTTCAAGGGCATCGGCGTCGGCGCGTCTGGCAGCACAGTAGGGGAGGTGGTGTTCAACACCGCCATGACCGGATATCAGGAGATCCTTACCGACCCGTCCTACATGGGGCAGATTGTTACCCTGACCTATCCGCACATCGGCAACACCGGCACCAATGCGGAAGACGTTGAGTCGGATAAAGCCTACGCGGCGGGGTTGATTATTCGCGATCTTCCGCTGCTTACATCCAACTTCCGCAGTCAGGAAACGCTCGCCGACTATCTGGTTCGGAACGGTATCGTCGCGATTGCGGATATCGATACGCGGCGTCTCACCCGGCACACCCGCGCGAACGGCGCACAAAATGGCTGCATCTTGGTCGGTGCCACCGATGACGCCGCGATCAAACGAGCACATGAAGCCGCGCTGGCGGCACCGAAGATGGTCGGGCTTGATCTCGCAAAGGTCGTCAGCTGCACGCAGAAATACGAATGGAACATGAGTTCATGGGCGCTCGGCAAAGGATTCCATGTCATGACCGAGCCCAAGTTTCACGTCGTTGCATACGACTTCGGTGTAAAGCACAACATATTGCGCATGTTGGCTGACGCTGGTTGTCGTGTGACGGTCGTGCCGGCGCAGACCTCGGCCGCGGATGCGCTCGCCCTCAAGCCAGATGGCGTGTTCTTGTCGAACGGCCCGGGCGACCCTGAGCCTTGCGATTACGCTATCGCGGCGATAAAGAATGTGATTGCTAACAAGGTACCAGTGTTCGGTATTTGTCTTGGCCACCAGTTGTTGGGACTGGCATCGGGCGCGAAAACGATGAAGATGAAGTTTGGGCATCACGGTGCCAACCACCCGGTTCAGGATCTGGCTAGTCGGCAGGTATATATCACCAGCCAGAATCACGGTTTTGCGGTTGACGAGACGACGCTGCCGACAAATCTTCGGGTCACGCACAAGTCGTTGTTCGACGGCACTTGTCAAGGGATAGAGCGTACGGACGTTCCCGCTTTCAGTTTTCAAGGACACCCGGAGGCCAGCCCCGGGCCGCATGAGGTGAGCTATTTGTTTGATCGGTTTGTAGCGATGATGGAGAAACACCGTGGGTAAGCGCACCGATATCAAATCTATCCTGATCATCGGCTCTGGTCCGATTGTCATCGGCCAGGCATGCGAGTTTGACTACTCCGGCGCGCAGGCTTGCAAGGCACTGCGTGATGAAGGCTACAAGGTCATCTTGATCAATTCCAATCCGGCAACGATCATGACCGACCCAAACATGGCGGATGTGACCTACATCGAGCCGATCACGTGGCGGATTGTTGAAAAAATTATCGCCAAGGAACGGCCCGACGCGCTGCTGCCCACCATGGGCGGGCAGACCGCGCTCAATTGCGCGCTGGACTTGGCCAAACACGGCGTGCTGGAAAAATACAACGTCGAGATGATCGGTGCCACCAAAGAGGCGATCGACAAGGCCGAGGACCGCGAGAAATTCAAGCAGGCCATGACCAAAATTGGCCTGCAATCCGCGCGTTCGATGATTGCACATTCAATGGAAGAAGCTCTCCAGGTGCAAGCGGCGATTGGTTTTCCGGCCATCATTCGACCGAGCTTCACAATGGGCGGATCTGGTGGCGGTATTGCTTACAACCGCGATGAATTCGCGGAAATCTGTGAACGTGGTCTGGAGGCGTCGCCGACAAAAGAACTACTGATTGAAGAATCTCTGCTCGGCTGGAAAGAGTTTGAGATGGAAGTGGTTCGCGACAAAGCTGACAACTGCATCATCATTTGTTCGATCGAAAACCTTGACCCGATGGGTGTACATACGGGTGACTCGATTACGGTCGCCCCGGCGCAGACGCTGACCGACAAGGAATACCAGATCATGCGCAACGCCTCGATCGCTTGCCTACGCGAGATCGGCGTCGAGACGGGTGGTTCCAACGTGCAGTTCGCGGTGAATCCGAAAGACGGACGCATGTTGGTCATCGAGATGAACCCGCGTGTATCGCGATCTTCAGCGCTGGCGTCGAAGGCGACTGGCTTCCCGATCGCCAAGATCGCCGCCAAACTTGCCGTCGGCTATACTCTCGATGAACTCAGAAACGACATCACCGGGGGCGCGACGCCGGCATCGTTTGAGCCGTCAATCGACTACGTAGTGACAAAAGTGCCGCGCTTCGCGTTCGAGAAATTTCCACAGGCCGATGATCGTCTCACGACGCAAATGAAGAGTGTTGGTGAGGTCATGGCCATTGGACGCAACTTCCAGGAGAGTCTGCAGAAGGCCTTGCGAGGACTTGAGGTTGGCGTAGACGGCTTTAATCTGAAGACGGTCGATCCGGAAAAGATCGGTGACGAATTGGCCTACCCGCGTGGCGAACGTCTTTGGTACGTTGCCGATGCGTTTGGTATCGGCATGAGTCTTGAGGAAATCCACGGGTATACCAAGATCGATCCGTGGTTTCTGGTGCAGATTCAGGAGTTGGTCAACATCGAACTGGA
>JAYVUH010000499.1:0-5455 GCA_043788115.1 Burkholderiales bacterium | reverse complement strand
GACGAGTCCGACGCCAAGCAGCGCGACAATGATCGCAAAGTTGCCGACCAACGTCAGAAAGACCTTGCGTTGCTGGGCACCTACGGCACCGAGCGCGAGATAGACGTAATCCGCGACAAGGACGTCGCACAGCTCGACCAGCGCCGCAAGTTCTTGGAAGCGCGCGTCAGTGACGTCGATGCGCGGCTAGCGAAGGTGAACAACCAGATGGAATTCTACGTCGCCGGCAGGAGCAAAACCGGCAAGGCCAAAGACGCCAAAGATGCGAAGGACACTAAGGGCAGCGTCAAGGACACCAAGACGGCCGAGCGCGAGGTGCCGCCGCAGTTGCAGGCTGATTTTGATCGTGTCAAATCAGATCGCGCCAACTTGATGGGCGAAATTGCCCGCCTCGAAAACGACAAGAAAGACATCGTCGCCCGCAACGAAGGCGAAAAAGTGCGGTTTCGTCGGCTCAAGGCCGGCATGCGTCCGGGCACGATTCTCGACGACAAGGGCAACGTCGCGATTGAAGCGCCACTAGAACGGAAAATCGCCACGCCGAGCGGTCGCTAACGACTCTCGCCAACGAGTTTCTTGCGCAGAATGTCGTTGACCTGACCCGGGTTGGCCTTGCCGGCCGATGCCTTCATCACTTGGCCGATGAGCGCTTGCAACGCCCTTTCCTTGCCGGATTTGAATTCGGCGACCGACTTTTCGTTTTTCGCCAGCACTTCGGCGACGATTTTCTCGATGGTGCCGATGTCGGAGACTTGTTTGAGGCCGCGTGACTCGATGAGTTGATCGACGTGGTCTTCATGCCATGATGCGTCGGTCACAACAGCTAAGTCCCAAGCTTCGTCGAACAGACTCTTCGCTGTTGCCGTCGAGATGCTGCCGTCAATTGTTCGTGCAATCACACGCGCCGTGACGTCTTCAGAGAGCGCAATAGTCTTCAGATTTGGTTCAGCTTGATTGCGCTTGCGCGTCACATTTGATGAAAGAAAGCTCGCGGCTTGTGCCGCGTGGTGCCGCAACACCTTGGAGTCATTCGAGTTCAAGATCACCGCAATCGAATAGTCGTAGATCATCCGATCAGCAGTTAGGCGCTCCGCATCGACTGGCTTGACGCCAAGTTCGTTGGACAGTCTCGCCGCAGCGGCCCCTGGCAGCTCCGGCAAAAGTGTCTGCGCATTGGCGATGTCAGATTCCGAAATCGCCAACGGCAACAAATCCGGATCCGGAAAATACCGGTAATCCATCGCGTCTTCCTTGCTGCGCATCGCCCGCGTCTCGTCACGATCCGCGTCGTAGAGCCGCGTCTGTTGGATGACTTTGCCGCCGTCCTCGATCAACTCGATCTGCCGCCGCACCTCAAAGTTGATGGCGCGCTCCATGAAGCGGAATGAATTGAGATTCTTGATTTCGCAACGTGTACCGAGTGGCTCGCCAACCTTGCGTACCGACACGTTGGCGTCACAACGAAACGAGCCCTCTTGCATATTGCCGTCGCAAATGCCGATCCACGTGACGATGCTGTGCAACGCCTTGGCGTAAGCGACCGCCTCAGCGGCCGAGCGCATATCGGGTTCACTCACCACCTCGAGTAACGGTGTTCCCGCGCGGTTCAGGTCGATGCCGGAAACACCAGCCGTATCGAGGCCTTCGTGTAGCGATTTGCCGGCGTCTTCTTCGAGGTGGGCGCGCGTCAGTTTGACGACTTTTTGCACGCCATCAACATCGAACGTCACCGAGCCGCCGGTGACCACCGGCAACTCGAACTGCGAAATCTGGTAACCCTTCGGCAGATCGGGATAGAAGTAGTTTTTGCGCGCAAACACGGAGCGACGCGCGACGTGATCGCTACGCCCTTCGTTCACCGCCAAGCCAAACATGATGGCGCATTGCACGGCTTGGCCGTTCAAGACCGGTAGCGTCCCCGGTAACGCCAAATCGACCACTGACGCCTGTGTATTGGGCGGCGCACCGAATGCGGTCGGGGCATTCGAGAAAATTTTCGAGTTGGTGGCGAGCTGCACGTGCGTCTCGATACCGATGACGATTTCCCAGGTCATGTTGCCGCCCCCGGGGTGCGCAGGTGCCAATCGGTGAGCTGCTGATAGCGATGCGCTGCGGCCAGCATCTCTGGTTCGCGAAAATAGTTGCCGATGATTTGCAGCCCGACCGGCAGGTTTGACGTATCGAATCCGCACGGCACCGACATGCCGGGAAGCCCCGCCAGCGAGACGCCGAGCGTGAAGATGTCTTCGAGATACATCGCCACCGGGTCAGTCGATTTCTCGCCGATTTTCCACGCGGTGGTTGGTGAGACCGGCCCCACGATCAGATCGCACGACTTGAAGGCGTCCTGAAAGTCATCGGCAATCAAACGGCGTACGCGCTGGGCTTGCAGGTAGTAGGCGTCGTAATAGCCGTGGCTCAACACGTACGCACCGGTCAGAATGCGTCGTTGCACCTCACGACCAAAGCCCTCGGCGCGGCTCTTGGCGATCATGTCGCCAAGATCTTTGTAGTCTTTGGCGCGGTGGCCGAAGCGCATGCCGTCGAACCGACTTAGATTCGACGACGCCTCGGCGGGCGCGATGACGTAGTAGGTCGGGATGGAAAGCGCTGTGCGCGGCAGCGAGATCTCAACCACGGCAGCGCCGTTTTTTTCGAACGTCGCGATCGCCGCATGCACGCTTGCGGCGACGTCCGCTGCGAGTCCGGCAGCAAAGAATTCCTTCGGCACGCCGACACGCAAACCATCAAAGTCCTTATTCGGCGGGCGTTTCGAAGCAATTTGGTCTGAAAACACCCGCCAAATGGACACTTTAGCTTTTTCGCTGTCGAGCGACGTCGAGTCGAGCGGATCAAATCCCACCATCGCGTCGAGCAGCAACGCACAGTCCTCGGCGCTTTGCGCCATTGGACCAGCTTGGTCGAGCGACGAGGCGAACGCGATCATCCCGTATCGTGAAACCCGCCCATAGGTCGGCTTGATGGCGGTGATGCCGCACATGGCCGCCGGTTGGCGCAACGAGCCGCCGGTGTCGGTGCCGGTCGTGGCTGGGACGATGCCCGCAGCGACCGCTACGGCCGAGCCGCCCGACGAGCCGCCCGGAATGCGCGATTTGTCCCACGGGTTTTTCACCGGACCGAACGCCGAATTCTCATTTGACGAGCCCATCGCAAACTCGTCGCAGTTGAGCTTGCCGACGCAGACCATGCCCGCCTCGCGCAGTTTGCTGACGACTGTGGCGTCAAACGGCGACACATAGTGTTCGAGCATCTTTGAGCCGGCTGTCGAGCGCCAGTCGCGGGTGACGAAAATGTCCTTGTGCGCGACCGGCACGCCGAGTAGCGGACGGGCGGCGCCCTCCCCGGCTTCGCGCCGGGCGTCAGCGCGCCGTGCCTCGGTCAGGGTGAGGTCAGGATCAACGTGCAGAAACGCGTTCAGGTCGCGCGCGGCATCGATGCGGGTGAGCGTGTCCTGCGCTAATTCAACGGCAGAGACCTCGCGGCCGGCCAATCGTTTGGCGATATCTGAGATGGCCATGGCTACTCGAGCACCTTGGGCACCAGAAACAGGCCGTTTTCCGTCTCAGGCGCGTTTTTCATGTTTGCGGCACGGTCAATGTCCGTGACGGCAACATCCGGCCGCAGCCGCAGCGTTACCTCGCCAAGGACTGACAGCGGGTGCGCGAGCGGCGTCACACCGGCCGTATCGACGGCTTGCAGCTGGGCGATCAGCGCCAGAATGCTGTCCATCTCGCCACCCAGCGACCGCAGCTGGTCGGGGGAGATATCGAGTGCCGCGAGGCGGGACAGTCGGTTGAGGGTTTCAGCGTCGAAAGACATGGTGAGCAAAACGCGATGGGTTGCCGAGCAAGGGAAAACGACAAGAGCTAGGGGATTTGCCGCGTGCCCGATTTTTGGCAGATTTCATAGGTAGCCCAGCAACATTTACGAGGGGCTGGAGTATCATATCGCACCCAAGACAAAAACACGGTTTGATGCGGGATTTTGGTAAGGAGATGCCTTGTTTCAACGCATTTTTATCCGAAATCTGAACGCAAAACCCACACATTTTTCATCGCAACCGGCGCAGTTTGTGATGATGTAAGACAGCAGAAAGGCAACATGTTTTTTTCCAAGTATTTCTCCAGCGATCTGGCCATCGACCTTGGCACCGCTAACACCCTCATCTATCTGCGTGGCAAAGGTATCGTTCTCGACGAGCCGTCAGTGGTGGCAATCCGGCAAGACGCCGGCCCTAACAGCAAGAAGACTATTCAGGCGGTCGGTACTGCTGCGAAAATGATGCTGGGCCGCACGCCGGGCAATATCACCGCGATTCGCCCGATGAAAGACGGCGTGATCGCCGACTTCCACACCACCGAGCACATGCTCAAGTTCTTCATCAAGAAAGTGCATGACGCGCAGTGGTATCGACCCAGCCCGCGCATTGTCATCTGTGTGCCGTGTGGCTCGACGCAGGTCGAGCGCCGCGCCATTCGCGAATCCGCCGTCGCTGCGGGGGCCTCACAAGTTTTCTTGATTGAAGAGCCAATGGCCGCCGCGATCGGTGCAGGGTTGCCGATTGCCGAGCCGACCGGTTCGATGGTCGTCGATATTGGCGGGGGCACCACCGAAGTCGGTGTGATTTCACTCGGCGGAATTGTTTATTCGGGCAGTGTGCGCGTCGGCGGCGACAAGTTTGACGAAGCCATCATTAACTACATTCGCCGCAATTACGGCATGCTGATCGGCGAAGCCACGGCAGAATCGATCAAGAAACAAATCGGCTCGGCGTTTCCGGGGGCAGAAGTGCGCGAAATGGAAGTCAAGGGCCGCAATCTTGCCGAGGGTATTCCGCGTTCGTTCACCATCTCGTCGAACGAAATTCTCGAAGCGCTCACCGACCCGCTCAACTCCATCGTCTCGGCTGTGAAATCTGCGCTCGAACAAACGCCACCCGAGCTGGGTGCCGATATCGCCGAGAAGGGCATGGTGCTCACCGGCGGCGGCGCGTTGCTGCGCGAGTTGGACCGCTTGCTGGTTGAGGAGACCGGTCTGCCTGTGATCGTGGCCGATGATCCGCTCACTTGTGTGGTGCGTGGCTCCGGTCGCGCACTCGAGGAAATGGACAAGTTGGGGTCAGTGTTCACCCACGAGATCTAAAAGCAGAGTGGTTGCGCGCGCCGTGAAACCAGACCGCGAGCCGCAAGGGAGCCGTCGCTGATGGCCGGGTATCAGGAAAGTTTTTTCACACGCGGCCCGTCACCGCTCGCCAGACTCACGTTCTTTGGTCTGATCGCCGTGGCGGTGATGATCGCCGATCATCGTCTGCGGGCGCTGGGTGTTGTCAGAGCCGGTGTGGCGACCGTGCTTACACCCATCGAGCACGCGTTGAGTTGGCCCGGGAAAATTGTGCGCGACGCTGGAGCCTATTTTGTCGCGCAGGACAAACTCA
>JAYVUH010000498.1:0-5629 GCA_043788115.1 Burkholderiales bacterium | reverse complement strand
CGGATAAATGAGACGCTTCGAAAAGAAGTTGATCGAAATCTAACTCGTCGTCCAAGGTCGACAACGCCCAAGCGCGTTGCGACTTGACTCCAACGTTAGCCATCTTATGGATACCGCGCCGCTCGGCCTAATTGGAGTCGTACGGGAAGACGTCCGCTACCTTTTAACGAGATGGCCTGACGGGGATGTTGGTGACGATGAGATCAGACGAAGTAGTGCGGTGCTTCGCCGGTTGTTCACTTATCGAGAACTGATTAAAGTTTGGGTGACGGTCGTTGGAAAGCGGGATTTCATTGTTCCGAGTTCATACATTCGAGTCCTCGACATCAACCGATTAAATGAGGTCGATTTTTCGACATCAAGTCCTGCTCAGAACGTGGGAATGAAGATATTCTCAGTTACCGTACACAACAAAATTCAGAACGGTCCCGGCCCTATTTATATTGAATCTGAAGATGCGCCTCTCAATCGCTACCTCAATCAGCCCGCATGCGTGATTGATGGCACACTAATCACGCGCAACGAAATTGTTCAGTTTGTGGCAAACAAGTTGGGCGGTGCGCATTACGACGAAGGCCGCCAGAAGCCACAAGAGCATTCTGTTGATGCGATGAGCCAGTACATGATTGGCAACCGTCCAGCACTTATTCACGAAATGCTTTCCTGCGGCCAAGTGCTTGCGGCCTCTACTTCCACGAAGGAGTTGCTACGTGCGCTTGACCTATGAGATGGCTAACCCTGCGTTCGACCTTGCTCCCCTCGGTCGCTGGACGCTGCGCGATAGAGCCGCGCAGCGCCGGTCACCTCTACGTTAGACCACCGACCCCGGCGCCCGCACAGCCCCCTCAAACAGCACGCGCGCGCTGCGGCTCATCACCGCTTTCTTTGCCAACCATTCGCCATCAACTTGAACCGCTTCGGCGCCAACCCGCAGCGTTCCCGACGGATGCCCAAAGCGCACCGCTTTTAGCTCGCCGCCCCTAGCTGCGATATTCACCAGCGTACCGGGAATTGCCGCTGCGGTGCCGATGGCCACCGCAGCCGTGCCCATCATCGCGTGATGAGTAATATGAACCCGGCGTGAGGCTTATCGCAAGTGGGGCCTAACCCCTCGCTCAAGCGGAGCGCCAACGGCAGGCCCCACTTGAATCGCGCGGTCCGCTTGGTAGCGAGTAAACTGCCCGTATAGGAGGACATCATGGATATATTTCTCGTCAGTCGCAACCCGGAAATAATGAGTGGAGCGCTTTGTTTCACGGGTACCCGCGTTCTCGTCAAGAACCTATTTGACTACTTAGAAGGCGCATCCTCTCTCGAAGAGTTTCTCGAAGATTTTCCCTCGGTATCCCGAGATAAGGCCATAGCTGTACTTGAGGCGGCAAGAGAGCGCCTGTCTGCCGATGCGCTTACTTCTTGACGAGTCAATACCCGTAAAGCTACGTCGCTCGCTGCAGAACCACGATGTTCGAACGGTCGTCGAGATGGGTTGGTCTGGGGTTAAGAACGGCAAGTTGCTTGCGCTCGCGGCCAACGAATTTGACGCATTCGTCACGGTAGACAAAAATCTACCGTATCAGCAGAACCCGACTGCGCTACCGGTAGCGGTGGTCGTGTTGGATGCATTGTCAAACGAGCTGTCCGCCCTGCTGCCGTTGTTGCCATCGTTTGAGGAATCGCTTTTATCACTGAAGCCTCGAACGTACTTGCTAGTGACCCGTGTGGCATAACCCTACGTCAAGCAGACCTTGCGCATAAAGGCCGCCCAAGGCCGCTTACCTTCACGTTAGACCACCGACCCCGGCGCCCGCACCGCCCCCTCAAACAGCACGCGCGCGCTGCGGCTCATCACCGCTTTCTTTACCAACCATTCGCCGTCAACTTGGGCCGCTTCGGCGCCAACCCGCAGCGTTCCCGACGGATGCCCAAAGCGCACCGCCTTTAACTCGCCGCCCCCGGCCGCAATATTCACCAGCGTGCCTGGAATTGCGGCCGCGGTGCCGATGGCCACCGCAGCCGTGCCCATCATCGCGTGATGCAGCTTGCCCATCGACATTGCCCGAACGAGTAAGTCGATGTCGTTGGACGCGATGCTTTTACCGCTGGAGGAAGTGTAGCTGGCCGGTCGGGCGACAAAGGCGATCTTCGGCGTGTGCTGGCGCTTTGCGGCTTCGTCAATGTGATTGATGAGCCCCATGCGGACCGCGCCGTGGGCGCGGATGGCCTCAAACTTAGTCAGCGCTGCGGGATCGCTGTTTATGGCGTCCTGCAACTCGGTGCCAAGATAGCCGATGTCGGCGGCGTTGACAAAGATGGTCGGGATGCCTGCGTTGATCATCGTTGCCTTCAGTGTTCCCACACCGGGCACTTCAAGGCGATCGACGAGATTGCCAGTGGGAAACATTGCACCGCCGCCGCCAGCTTCCTCGGCGGCCGGATCCATGAATTCGAGTTGCACTTCGGCCGCCGCGAAGGTCACGCCGTCCAACTCAAACTCGCCGGTCTCCTGCACCTGACCGTTGGTGATGGGCACGTGCGAAATGATGGTCTTGCCAATGTTGGCCTGCCAGATGCGCACAATCGCGATGCCGTTTTGCGGAATACGCGTCGCATCCACCAAGCCATTGGCGACGGCGTATGGTCCTACCGCTGCGCTGAGGTTGCCACAATTTCCGCTCCAGTCGACGAAGGGCTTGTCGATCGCCACTTGACCAAACAGATAGTCGACATCATGATCGGCGCGTGTGCTTTTCGACAAGATGACGCACTTGCTGGTACTTGATGTGCCGTTGCCCATGCCATCGATCTGCTTGCCGTAGGGGTCGGGGCTGCCGGTCACACGGAGCAGGAGTTTGTCGCGCGCCTCACCCGGCACTTGGGTGGATGACGGCAAGTCGGAGAGCTTGAAAAACACGCCCTTCGATGTGCCACCGCGCATATAGATGGCCGGGATTTTGATTTGTGGAGCACACGACATGACTAGGCGACCTTTCGTGCTTCGAGGAAGTCTTTGGCGAAACGCTGTAAGACGCCACCGGCTTCGTAAACTGAAATTTCTTCGGCCGTATCCAAGCGACAAGTCACCGGTACCTCGACGCGCTCACCATTCTTGCGATTGACGACCAGCGTCAGTGTCGCGCGCGGGGTACGTTCACCGAGCACGTCATAGGTCTCAGTGCCATCCAACTGAAGCGTGAGCCGGTTGGTACCAGCCACAAACTCAAGCGGCAGCACACCCATTCCAACTAAATTCGTTCGGTGAATGCGTTCGAAACCCTCCGCGACAATCGCTTCGACACCGGCAAGCCGCACGCCCTTGGCTGCCCAATCGCGCGACGAACCCTGTCCGTAGTCGGCGCCCGCAATGATGATGAGCGGCTGTTTGCGTTGCATGTAGGTCTCGATCGCTTCCCACATACGCGTCACCTCGCCTTCCGGCTCGACGCGCGTTAGCGAGCCGCGCTTGACCTTACCGTCGACGACCGCCATTTCGTTCATCAGTGTCGGGTTGGCAAAGGTCGCGCGTTGGGCGGTGAGGTGATCACCGCGATGGGTCGCGTAAGAGTTGAAGTCCTCTTCCGGGAGACCCATCTTTGCCAAGTATTCACCCGCGGCGCTGTTGGCCATGATGGCATTGGAAGGCGACAGGTGGTCGGTGGTGATGTTATCGCCGAGTAATGCTAGCGGTCGCATGTCCTTCAATGTGCGTTCACCCGCCAGCGCACCTTCCCAGTAAGGAGGGCGTCGTATATAAGTCGTTTGCGACCGCCAGTCGTACAGCGGTTTGACCTTCTGCGCCGACGCTGCACGACCCTCGAACATGGGGATGTAGACCTTGCGGAACTGCTCGGGCTTGACGCTCGATGCCACCACGTCGTCGATCTCTTCGTCGGTTGGCCACAGGTCTTTCAACAAAATCGGCTTGCCGGGGTGGCCAAATGCGGCATCGTTACCGAATGAATCGCGCTCGATATCGAATCGTATCGTGCCCGCAATGGCGTAGGCAACGACCAGTGGCGGCGACGCCAGAAACGCCTGCTTGGCGTAGGGATGAATCCGTCCGTCGAAATTGCGGTTGCCCGAGAGAACGGCCGTGGCGTACAAATCACGATCAATAATTTCCTTCTGGATTGCCGGGTCCAGCGCACCCGACATGCCATTGCACGTCGTGCAGGCAAACGCAACGATGCCGAAGCCCAACTTCTCCAGCTCCGTCATCAGTCCCGCTTCTTCCAGGTAGAGTGCGACCGTTTTTGAGCCGGGTGCGAGTGACGATTTCACCCAAGGCTTGCGAACAAGCCCGTGTTTATTGGCGTTTCGGGCAATCAGCCCGGCAGCGATCACGTTGCGCGGGTTTGACGTATTGGTGCAGCTGGTGATCGCCGCAATAATGACGGCGCCATCGGGCATCTGCCCGGGCACAGCCTGCCATGCGCCTGCGATGCCTTTGCTCGCGAGATCGCTCGTCGAAACACGTGCATGTGGGTTGGACGGGCCGGCCATGGTGCGGACCACGCTGGAAAGATCAAAGCTCAGCAAGCGCTCGTAGACGACATCTTGTAACGAGTTGTTGTCGGTGCCCGACCACAATCCGGCGACACGCGCGTAGGTCTCGACCAGTTTCAATTGCGCTTCCGTGCGACCGGTGAGTCGCAGGTAGTCAATCGTCTGTTGGTCGATGGCGAACATCGCCGCCGTCGCGCCATACTCGGGGGCCATGTTGGAAATGGTGGCGCGATCACCCAATGTGAGTGAGGCAACGCCTTCGCCGTAAAATTCCAGATATGAACCAACCACCTTTGACTTACGCAAGAACTCGGTGAGCGCGAGCACGATGTCGGTCGCGGTAATGCCGGGTTGGCGGCGTCCCTTGAGTTCGACGCCGACGATCTCAGGCAGCCGCATCCACGACGCACGACCGAGCATGACGTTCTCTGCTTCCAGTCCGCCGACGCCGATGGCGACGACGCCGAGCGCATCAACGTGCGGTGTGTGGCTGTCAGTGCCTATGCAGGTATCGGGAAACGCCACGCCGCCCTGAACCTGAATGACGGGCGACATTTTTTCCAGATTGATCTGGTGCATGATGCCGTTGCCTGCGGGAATCACATCGACGTTATCGAACGCGTTTTTGGTCCACTCGATGAAGTGAAAGCGATCTTCATTGCGGCGATCTTCAATGGCGCGATTTTTCTCGAACGCCTGCGGATCAAAGCCGCCGCACTCGACTGACAGCGAGTGATCGACGATGAGTTGCACCGGCACCACCGGATTTACTTTCGCGGGGTCGCCACCTTGATCGGCAATTGCATCACGCAGACCAGCCAAGTCGACCAGCGCAGTCTGGCCCAGAATATCGTGGCACACCACGCGTGCTGGAAACCAAGGGAAATCGAGGTCGCGCTTGACGTCGATGATTTGCTTTAGGCAAGCATGGATGATCGAGGGGTCGGCTTTGCGGATGATGTTCTCGGCATGCACGCGCGAGGTGTACGGTAGTTTGTCGTACGCGCCGGGTGTGATGGCGTTGATGGCTGCGCGGGTATCGAAGTAATCCAGTGCCGTGCCGGGAAGTGGTTTTCGGTAGTCATGATTCATTGCAGTCATTCCTGGCTAAAGCGATACGCCGAAG
>JAYVUH010000497.1:0-2494 GCA_043788115.1 Burkholderiales bacterium | reverse complement strand
CGGCGCTGGCGTCCGCCGAGCGGCTCAAAATTTCAAGCAGGCGCGCACCGGCGTAGGTGCCATCGTCAAAACCGTACCAGCGCTCTTTGAAGAAGATGTGCCCGCTCATTTCACCACCGAGCGGTGAGCCGATTTCCTTCATCTTCAGCTTGATGAGCGAGTGGCCCGTTTTATACAGGAGCGGCCGTCCACCATGATCGCGAATCCACTTGAATAGATTGCGCGATGACTTCACATCGAAAACAATTTCGCCATCGGGGACGCGAGATAACACGTCGGCCGCAAACAGCATCAGTTGCCGATCCGGAAAAATGATCTCACCATCTTTGGTCACCACCCCGAGGCGATCACCATCACCATCGAATGCAAAGCCGATCTCGGCATCGGTATCTTTGAGCGCCTGAATCACATCTTGTAGATTTTTTGGCACGGAGGGATCCGGATGGTGGTTCGGGAACGTGCCGTCAACGGTGCAGAAGAGTTCGACGAGTTCACAACCGAGCGCCTTGAACAAGCGTGGCGCAATCGCGGCTGGTGAGCCATTGCCGCAATCCATGACAATTTTCATGGGGCGACTGAGTTTGGTGTCGCCGACGATGCGGTCGACATAGGCATCGCTAATATCGCGCGTCTCGTAACTGCCGCTGGTGGCGCCGGTCACAAAGTCGTCGCTCTGAATGTGGCGGAGCAGCGACTGGATGGCATCCAGCGCCAGTGTCTCGCCTTCAATGACCATCTTGATGCCGTTGTAGTCCGGCGGGTTGTGCGAGCCGGTAATCATCACGCCCGAACCAACGCCGTAGTGGATCGCCGCGAAGTAGACCATCGGCGTTGCCACCACGCCAATGTCGATCACATTAATGCCAGTGGACTGGATGCCACGCGCCAAGGCCGCTGAGAGCGTCGGCCCGGATAGGCGCCCATCGCGGCCAATTGCGATCGTCTTGCCACCGCGCTTGACGGCTTCGCTGCCGAGGGCGCGCCCGACTAATTCGACTGTCTCGGCGGTGAGGGATTTTCCGACGATGCCGCGGATATCGTAAGCTTTAAAAATTTCGGTGGCGACTGTGCTCATGGTGCGGACGTCCTTGTAGGATTTTCGTGTTTGATCGAGTGAATATTGGTCTGAGGGTCGCTTGCGCAACGGTTACGAGTAGCAACGCGGCGGTGTGAGACCCGCGCTGCCGGGCCGTGCCATGACGCCGATCGGGGGTTGAGGTCACTAAGACGATTGGGGATCTGTATTGTTTCGAGAAGATTGCCTTTCACGTGCCCCGCGTGTCGTTTGCGCCCTGCGCACAATGCAAGACGCGATCCGATTTTATCTGACTGCGCGTAAAACCTCGCCGTTCAAGGCCGGGATGGATAGCGCCGACGGCAACGCTCGCATGAGGCGTGCCTTTCCTTTCAACGTACAGCCATTCGAAACAATCGAGATCGCTGGTTGTCAATCGTTGGAGGCATGCTAGTCGCTTCGCAGTTCTGTGATTTGCTGGTCGGTCATGGCTTGAAAAAACCAATCCGTATCAGCCGGTAACACACCGGCGAGGACCAATTCGTCCTGAAAGCTCGAGACCACCTTTTTGGCACACGCAAAATCAGGGAATAGTTTTCCCTCGTATTTGAGCAGGTGTTTGTGCTTGTGCAGCCACATCAACGCGTCGCGCTGACGCGTCGTCTCGACTGAAAGGGGGACGGTCTGGTCATTGCCGTCGAGCCCTACCAACTCGATGGTTAGCGCGTTAGAGGCGAGGTCAAGCCTGATCGCGGCCGCAGCGAGCAGCGGTAACTTGAACGCATTGGCGATGATCGCGATGGCTCGGCCATAGTCACCGAATGCGATGACGCCTGGCGATGATGCGATGCGTTCTATTTTTTCCGGTTCTCCGAACCAGATGTGCGCGGCCTTACCTCTCCTCACGTGTGTTTTGAAGGGTAAAAAATGGAAACACCGTGTGAAATCTTGCGCGACTTGGTTTGCCAAGCTCGGTTTGCCGTCGGCGGTCGCAAGCCGCTTAAGATAAGACCACTGCACCCTGGCAACGGTCACGGCCGTACCCGTCGCCACAAAATCGACTAGCACCATCATGAGCGCGGTTGGCGACAGCGGTAGGACGGGCTCGTCCATTAAAAATTGCATGCGCTCGAGTCTGGGCGCGCACCAGCTGACGACTCGCTCGATTGCGTCGGACGAAGTGAAGTTGGGACGGTCACTAGCAGGAACTGACGCCAACAATTTGATCTGCTCGCGTAACTCGGGACATTTGGGGGCGCCCCTCAAATGGGACATCACGTACGTAGATATTGGCAGCAGGTATTGACTTTTGCATCGCAGTTTTGAGACCTTTTCGCGCTGTAGAACTGTAGCGACGGTGCGGGCGCCGACGGACGCGATTTCTGGGGCCGACGGTGGGCGTCTAGGCTGCGACATGACACGCCTCCGAAAAATAGTTGGCGAATAAGGCAGGATGTGCAAAATCGGCGTTAGTCAGCT
>JAYVUH010000496.1:0-2607 GCA_043788115.1 Burkholderiales bacterium | reverse complement strand
TTGAGCGCACGCTTGATGGCCGCAAACATAGCTGAGATATTACTCATGATGGGGTTGCCGGAGCGGGACAACATTCGATGCACGCTCTTGGCGGGCTTGTGGATCTCATTGGCCAGCCCCTCGAAACCTGCCGTGGCGTTGATGAGGTCGCGCCGGATGAGCGTGGTTGACTCCGGATCGCTATAAACGAACAAGGTAATGGCCTCGTCGAGCAAGGCCTGTGCGAAGCCCGGATCGCTCCGCAGGCGTGCAGCCACGGTGTCTTTGAAATCACGGGTCAGTGCCATCTTCACTTTCCTTCGTACGTTCTGCGTCAATTGTTCCCCCTTGGCTTCGGCATGTAGGATTGGCAAATTTGTACAATAATAAAGTAATTGTTTGCTCAAATACTGCATAATTATAGAATATTGTTGATAAAATGGATGAATGCAATGCTAATCGAGTTCCGTCTCAAGAACTTCCGCAGCCTGCGTGACGAGCAGGTGCTGAGCCTTGTCGCGTCCACCGACAAGACCCTGCGGGACACCCACACCCTGACCACCGGCCTCAAGGCAGCACCGGCCCTGCTGAGCAGTGCCGTCGTCTACGGCGCCAATGCCAGTGGCAAGTCCAACCTCGTCAAGGCGCTGCAATTCATGCGTGGCGTGGTGATGGAGTCTGCCACCGTGATCCAGCCTGGTCAGACCTTCGACTGGTTGCAGTCGTTCCGGCTCGACGCCGACTCCGCCGGTCAACCCACCGAGTTCGAAGTGACCTTCATCCTCGATGGTGTGCGTTATCAGTACGGCTTTGCCATGACGGCCCAGCGCATCGTCGGCGAACACCTGCTGGTCTACAAGGCGTTCAAACCGCAGCGCTGGTTCGAGCGCCGTTTCGATGCCGCAACCAGCAAGGATGTCTACGAATTCGGCCCCGGCCTCAAGGGCTCCAAAAACGTATGGGAGGGTGCCACCCGCCCGAACGCTTTGTTCCTGTCGATGGCGGTGCAACTCAACAGCGACGCCCTGCGCCCGGTGTTCGACTGGTTTGCCCACCGCCTGGTGATCTTCAATGAGATCTCACCCCTGGCCCCACAGGTTTCCGTGCAGATGTTGAAGCAGGTCGAGCAGCGCAAAGCCATCTGCGATTTTCTGGCGGCGGCGGACATCAGCATTGCCGATATCGACGTGGTGGCGCGCAAGGGTCCTGGGCAGGTCTTCCAATTCGACATCATGAGCGGCAAGACCGACGTGCGCAACGAAGAAATCGAACACAACGAACTGAAGTTTCACCACGTCACCGAACAAGGCAAAGCCGTGTTCGACCTGGCCGACGAATCCAGCGGCACGCGCAACCTGCTGTTCCTTGCCGGGCCGGTGCTGGACATCCTCAGCAAGGGGTTGACGCTGGTGGTCGATGAGCTCGACACCAGCCTGCATACACACCTGGTGCAGGCTCTGGTGCGTCTGTTCCACCGCCCGGAGGTCAACACCGGCGGAGCGCAATTGATATTCACCACGCATGACACCTCGCTGCTCGATGCGTACGGCCTTTTTCGCCGCGACCAAGTGTGGTTTGTCGAAAAGAAGAAGGATCAGAGTTCAGAGCTGTATGGCTTGACCGAATTCAGCCCGCGCAAGAACGAAGCGTTGGAGCGTGGTTACCTGCAAGGGCGTTACGGCGCCGTTCCCATCATCGGCGGGCAGATCGGGGTGACCCCCTGATGGGGCGCGACAACGCCCCAAAGGAGCGCCAGCGGCAGGGGCAACGTGCGCGCTGTGAGCGCATCCTCATCGTCTCGGAAGGCAGCAAGACCGAGCCCTTGTATTTCGACGAGATTCGTATCGACGCACGGCTGCCCGTCACCAATGTCACGGTGTCGCGCAGTGAGCTGGGCACAGAACCCATCCAGGTGGTGCAGTACGCGAAAGATTTGTTCGAGACCGGCGACGTGTACAAGGGGATCGAGCCGCGCGCTTTTGAGCGTGTCTATGCCGTATTTGGTCGCGACGACCATCAGACCTACTTCCAGGCATTGCGATTGGCCGAGTCGCTGGACGGCAAACTGAGGAATGACGAAAAGAGGTCCGCGGTGTTCAAGGCCATCGTGTCCGTGCCTAGCTTCGAGCTTTGGCTGTTGTTGCACTATGAGCACATCCAGGCGCCATTGCACCGCGACGACGTGATGCGCCGCTTGAAGCAATATATGCCCGGATATGAAAAGGGCGCGGGCCGCGCGTTCGCCGCCACCCGGGAGCACCTTCCCCTCGCCACCCAGTGCGCGGAGGGGTTGGCCGCCAGGTTCACCGCCGACACGGCGCCGAAACCGTACACCGACGTTGTCAATCTGGTGAAATTGCTGACTGCGCTGCGCGGTTGAGTGGCACGAAATCCATCGTCTGGACACGTGCACAACGAACACCTGAAGCAACTTCGAAAGGAAGGGCTGATCGATGACTAAGAAATTTGCAGTGCTTCGAGCGCAAATGTCGCCGGGCGCCCGGGCTCGCGCCGAAGCCAAGGCACAAACCATGCTCGCTGAGATGCCGCTACATGAACTGCGTAAGGCGCGTGGTCTGTCTCAAAAAATGCTGGCCGAAGTGCTGCATGTTCAGCAACCCTCCATTG
>JAYVUH010000495.1:0-4984 GCA_043788115.1 Burkholderiales bacterium | reverse complement strand
GCGCGACCCTCGCGATCGACCAGCTTCACCCGCGCGTAGTTCTTCGGCTTGATGACAGTGCCGGTTTTTTTAGCCGGGGCAACGTTGCCGGCGATCGACGGTGTTTTGGCGTCAGCGAACGCATTCAGGCTCGCGCCGCAGCCTGCACTGGCTGCTGTGCCAACCGCACAAATTTGGATGAACTTGCGACGCTGCATGGGTTGGACCTTGGGCGACTCTTTCATACGACACCTTCGAGAATTTGCACATCAACGATGGCACCCGCATCGACATTGCCGACGTGGTCGTGAAGCATGATGAAGCAGTTGGCGTCGGACATCGACTTTAGGATGCCGCTGCCTTGCTGGCCGGTGGTGCGGACTTTCCACACGCCGTCTTCGACATACAGCACGCCGCGCTGAAACTCAGTGCGACCGGTGGCTTTCTTGATGGCTGACGTACAAACGGCTTTGAGCAACGGCTGTACGGGTAGTGGCGTGACCCCTTGCAGCGTGAGCAATGCATCGCGCACAAACTGATAGAACGTCACCATCACGCTGACCGGGTTGCCAGGCAGACCGAAAAAATGCGCATTCTGGATTTTTCCGTAGGCGAGCGGTCGGCCCGGCTTCATGGCGATTTTCCAGAACACCACCTCACCAAGTTGGGCCAGCAACGTCTTGACGAAATCGGCCTCACCGACCGATACGCCACCGGAGGTAATCACCACATCGGCGATGCTGGCAGCTTCGCGGAACGCCGCATCGAGAATCGCCGGGTCGTCGCGCACCACGCCCATGTCGATCGCCTCGATGCCCATTCGCTCCAGCATGCCGAACAGGGTGTAGCGGTTGGAGTCGTAAATCTCGCCTTCGGCTAATGGTGAACCGATCGAGACCAACTCGTCTCCTGTCGAAAAGAACGCCACCCGCAGGGGGCGCACCACGGCGATTTCGCTGATGCCAAGCGAGGCGATCAAGCCAAGCTCGGCCGCACGCACTATGCGGCCCTTCGCCAGTGCCACGGCGCCGGCCATCAGGTCCTCACCCGCTTCACGCACGTTCTGTCCCAACTTGGCACCGGCAGCCACCGTGATTGACTTGCCGCTAGCGTTTGCGCGCTCTTGCATGATGACCGTGTCGCATTCGGTTGGCACCACGCCACCAGTAAAGATGCGAACACATTGTTTTGCACCGACCGCGCCGTTGAAGGGTTTGCCGGCGAAACAGGCACCGACTTCGACGAGGTTGGTGTCGGCCGCTGTATCGAGGTCGGCGAAGCGCATCGCCCAGCCATCCATCGCCGAGTTGCGGTGTGCCGGCACATTGACCGGCGAGATGATGTCTTCTGCCACCACGCGACCGAGCGCCGAGCGGATGGGGACGTGTGCCGTGCCCGCGATTGGTTTGAGGAAGGTGTGAATGAACTCGCGTGCTTTCGCAACAGGCATCGAGTTCGGGTCGTAATCGTCAGCGCAGGACGCTTGGGAGATCGTTAAAGCCATTGTTTGTCTGGTCGTCGGTTGGGCGGTTGGTGAGCGGTGCGTCGACCTCAGTCGCGCTATGGCCACGCGTTAGCCACGCTTCAGCTACGTGAAAGGGAAATCGTTTCCTCGACTGTGATTGTACCGTCAGGGGCATGGGTGACAATGCAAAGTTCTCGCAGGGTAGCGCGATAGGTTTCGCGGAATCGAAGCTCGGCGTCCGCCAACGCCGCCTCGAACGCAGGCGCGGTGTAGCTTTGCGCTAGGGTGATGTGTGGCTGGTAGGGGATGTCGTCCCGCAGAAAACCGGCCAGCACCCCCTTGTAAAGGCGATCATGCAACTCGATGATCGCTTCCGAACGTAGATCACACACGAGTATCGTGAACAGTCCATTCTGACTCGATGCACTCTGCACGCAACGAAATGTCACCGGCAACACCGGCCACCCGGCGGTGGCACGCTTGATGTGGCTGGCGAGTTGGATGACGGTCAGATTGGCGTGGAACGGGAACACCACCGCGACATGCGGCGCGATCCGTGCGCCGAGCGGATCGTGCACCAGGCGGAAATTTTGCAGTCGCTGCATATCGGCGGACGCATCAAACGCAGGAAACCAAACAATGGCCCGGCGCGGCAGTGACGGTCGGAATTGTTTGCGGACGTAGCGCTTATGCAATCTTGCTCTCCGAGGATCTACGCATTCGTGTTGAGCACGTCGGTGACCAAAAACATGAACGCCTAGGATTTTGGCTCAAGCGCCTTCAACTCCTCGGCCGTATTGATATTGGCGAACGCGTCGACATTGTCGTCGAACGCGACCTCCACGACTTGAAGTGTGGCGTACCACTTGTCAATCTTGCGCTGCCCGCTCTCAAGGAACGCACGCAGGTGCGGTTCGAGATCGGTCTTGGTCAGACAGAACACCGGGTGTGGCTGGTCGAAGGTTTTGGCCACCGCAAGATCCGCGTCGCTGGCAATCAAGGCGTCGTGTAACCGCGCGACCAGATTGAGCGGCAGGAACGGCGAGTCACAAGGTGAGGTGGCAATCAGCGGCGTACTAGCGTAGCCCATGCCGATGTGCAGCCCCGCCAGCGGACCGGCGAAGCCGTTGATCGCGTCGGGCACCACGCGATAGCCAAACGCAGCGTACAAGTCCAAGTTGCGGTTGGCGTTGATGATGGTGTCATCCACTTGCGGGGTGAGCCGCTCGATCACGTGCGCCACCATCGGTCTGCCGCGAAAGTGTTGCAGCCCCTTATCGACTTCGCCCATGCGCGAACCACGTCCGCCTGCCAGCACTAGGCCGGTGATCAGATTGGTCATCGCCCCTCTCCCTCGGTCCCTCCCCCGCCCGGGGGTAGGGAAGCTATCTGTGGATTGGCCACATCGCGCCACGCCAGCCTCGGTCCCTCCCCCGCCCGGGGGAGGGAAGCGATTGAATCCCTCTCCCTGGATGGGAGAGGGGTAGGGGAGAGGGTGACACCCGCCAAAATGCGCTCGAGTACGCCGTCCAGATTCTGCTGAATCTCGTTATTCCAAAAACGCAACACTGTGAAGCCCTTCGCGGCTAGCCAGCGATCGCGCTCGGCGTCGGATTGGGATCCGTTGTGCTGGCCACCATCCGCTTCGACCACAATTCGACATTCGTGGCAGACGAAATCGACGATGTAGGGGCCGATGGGCTGCTGGCGTTTCCACTTTGTTCCGACGAGTCGATGCGCGCGAAGGTGTTGCCAACGCGCGCCTTCGGACGGGGTTTGGCGCTTGCGAAGCGTGCGCGTGAGCGAGGTTGGTAACGACAGCGCTGTCATCGGTGTAGGCGCTGGTGGCCGGTAAACATTAGGTAATGCTTGTTGACCGCGCGGCCGATCATGGTGATGCCGACGCGTTGGGCAATCTCATATCCCATCTGGGTGAGGCCGGACCTTGACGCGAGCACGGGAACGCGCATCTGCGCTGCCTTGATCACCATCTCAGAGGTGAGTCGTCCCGTCGTGTAAAAAACTTTGTCGCTGCCGTCGACGCCTTCCAGCCACATCCAGCCGGCAATCGCATCGACCGCATTGTGGCGACCCACATCTTCAACGAACGTGAGAATGGCACCATCATTCATGCTGGCGAGCGCGCAGCCGTGCACGGCACCAGCCTGCTTGTAGATCGATTCATAGAGCCGGACATTGTTGAGCACGGCGAACAGCGTTTGTTCTTTCAACACCACATCTTTTCGCAGGGCGATGGTGTCGATCTCTTCCATCAAATCGCCAAATACGGTGCCTTCGCCACAGCCGGTGGTTTTGGTGCGCTTGGCCATCTTTTCGTCGAGGTTGGCGAGTCCGTGGCGTGTCACCACCGAGCAGGCGTTCACCGACCAGTCGACCTGCACTGAGACGATTTCTTCAATCGCTGAAATGAGGCGCTGATTGCGCAAGTAGCCGATCACCAGCGCTTCCGGGGCCGCCCCCAGCGTCATGATGGTGAGAATTTCACGCTTGTCGACGTAGATGGTGAGCGGATGTTCACCGGCGATTGGTGTTGGTTGCACCGTTCCCGTTTCATCGACCGCGTCCACCGTGAAGGTCGCGGGGCGCGCGGCGTTGGTCAGTTCGGGACGATACATGGCGCTACTTTTTCTTTCCGCCGATGAGCAGCGTAAAACCGACCGCCGATACGGCAATCGTCAACAGGAGCGCGAACGTGTTGGTTGCCCCTTTGGCTTGCGCTGCGTACAAAAAAACCGCCCACGGGGCGATCAACAAGAGGAGGGCAACGACGTATTTTGTAAACATAAAACTCGTTTATTGGCGGGCATTCTCAGGCAAAAGTGTCTGAAATAGCCCGTATTTGCTGGGGTTTCTATTTTGAGGCTTGGTCGCGCAGCGCGGCCACTTGAGTGTCGTCGAGTAGGTCAAGCTTGATCGACAGCCCGAGCGGATTGGTGTCATCAGAGCCGACGGCGACGAACGAGGCTTTGTTTCCGGGCTGCACCTTAAGTTCAAGGACCATTTGCCGCACAGCCTTGCTTGGCTTCTGATCGACCAGCTTTTCGTCGGTGAGCGTGAGGTTGATCGGCAGGTTGACGCTTCCATCGGCCTGTAGCGTCGGCGTCAGCTCGATCGCGATTGACTTGTTCACAGCGGGCGCGGTCTGCGTCGCGGCAATTTTCTCCCCGATCGTCACCGCGCCACGCTTGCCGTTTGCGATGACGAGTGTCGGCGAGGCCAGTGCTTTGTCGCCCGCTGAAATAACCATCGACACCCGCATCATTTGTTCTTGGGCGGACGCGCTGAAGGCCGCACCCAAACATAGTGCGAGTGTGGCGATACCTGCGAGTAACTTTTTCATGGAATTCCCCTGCTTGATGTGTGGGTTGGTTCGTCGTCGTGCCGCTCGCGCCACTCGTGTCCCTCGCGATGCAGAGAAGTTAGGGAAGCTCTGATTAAGTTCAGTTCTAAGTCAGGCTAGGCGCGAACATGAAAATATTGACGCCGCATATGTTTGATATGTAAGGAGATATTTTTATG
>JAYVUH010000494.1:0-4473 GCA_043788115.1 Burkholderiales bacterium | reverse complement strand
CATCGTCGAGCAGCGTGGCGAATTCGTTCGGTGTTGCGACATGCACGACACGAAACGGTGCATCTGACCCGGCAAACCGAAGTTCTGAACCGGCCGGCAAACCCGTGGTGATGAGCGCGACGCGGGTGGCAAGTGCGCCAGGCGTTGTGGCTTTGAAATGTGCGACCAGAGTGCCCAATGATGACGACTTCCAATTAAGCGTAACACTAGCGGAATCAAACGCTTCGTCCCGGGTCAATTGGGTAATGCCGATTTGGGTGGCCTTGCGGAACTTGGACACATTGGCGATCTTGGCCTGTTCGATGCGGTCTTGAGGCACGGCAAAAAAACCGACGGTGGGCGCGCCTGCGTCAGGGTTGCTGATGAATGACTCATCGAGCAGGGATTTCGCTTTATACGTCGTGGCCTTGAGCGCTTCACCGGAGACGCGAACAGGGGCATCGGCGTGAGACATTAGCGAGAAGGCCAACAGCGAGGAGGCCAACAGCGCAGCCGCTGTTGTAAGCAGTGGAAAGCGTTTCAAGCGGACACGTGGTGCATTAGTGCGTGCGTGGCTATTCATTTTTGGGCCATGACCTTTCTGTTTTGCCCGCTGACGAATCTGGCTGGCGGGATTTGGCGCGTGTCGGGCGATGGCATGTGCGGGGAGCCGAACAGCGACCGAGAAAACTATATTCCGATTGTAGAACGATTTGGAAGTTAAACGGACGAGCGGGCGTTGCGGACTACCTAGGGAGTGTAACTAATTGCACGGTCGAATTGCACGGCTGCTAGGCGATGGTGAACAGGATCGAGGAAATGTCAAAAGTCCTGTAAAATCACGGGCTTGCGGGTGACTGGCATTTAGCATTTCATTTTGGGTGATTCACGCACACGGAATTTTGTGCTGCTGTTACTCCCGTGTGTCACCTGATGGCGACGCGGTCGCACCCGCGCACCGCGACCAGCAGTTGACCAGACTCAACTTGACAGGCCGCCGGCACCGGCTGCCGCGCAATATCCCCCGGATTTCTACCCGAACCCATTTCCATGAAGACCCTGCAAGCCATTCGTGGCATGAACGATTTGCTGCCTCAGGATTCGCCACGCTGGCAGTTTCTTGAGGACACCGTCCGCGAAACATTCGAGCAATACGGCTACCGCCTCATGCGCACGCCCATTGTCGAGCCGACTGCGTTGTTCGTGCGCTCCATCGGTGAAGTGACCGACATCGTTGAGAAGGAAATGTACTCCTTCGAAGACGGCATGAACGGCGACAAGTTGACGCTGCGTCCAGAGGCAACGGCCGGCCTGGTGCGCGCGGCCGTCGAACACAATTTGCTCTACGACGGTCCCAAACGGGTGTGGACGTCGGGCCCCATGTTCCGTCACGAGCGCCCGCAAAAAGGCCGCTACCGGCAGTTTCACCAGTTCGACGTTGAGGCGTTGGGCTTTGCCGGTCCTGATGTGGATGCCGAACAGATCGTGCTGCTCAAGCGCTTATGGAACCGGCTGGGCTTCAAGAATGTGCGCCTATCGGTCAATTCCATTGGCGATGCGCCCGCGCGCGCGGCGCACCGTGAGGCGCTGGTGAAATATTTCGAGGCCAATGTTGAGCAGCTCGATGCCGACGCGACCCGCCGCCTCTATACCAACCCGCTGCGCACGCTGGACTCGAAGAACCCAGCGATGTTGGCGTTGGTCGAGGGTGCACCGCGTCTGAGCGAGTTTCTGGGAGACGCTGAGCGGGCACATTTTGCGGGCGTCTGTGCGCTGCTCGACGCGTCGAGTGTCGATTACACGGTCGATTCCCGTCTGGTGCGTGGGTTTGACTACTACAACCGCACCGTCTTCGAATGGATTGCTAAAACCGACGATTGGGAACTCACCATTGCGGGCGGTGGCCGCTATGACGGCCTGATTGAACAGCTTGGGGGTAAGGCCGCACCAGCTTGTGGATTTGGCATGGGCGTCGAGCGCGTCATGATGTTGCTTGACCAAATCGCGGCTAGTGGCGCATCAGCGCTTGGCGACAGTTTCGACGCCTACGTGGTGTACGGCGCATCGGAGCGAGATCACGCATGGCAGGTGGCGGAAGCGTTGCGGGATGCCGGTTTGAAGATCGCCCTGCACGGCGGCGCAGACGCAAGCGTCGCCAGCTTCAAGTCGCAGATGAAAAAGGCGGACGCCAGCGGCGCGCGCTTTGCTATCATCTTGGGTTCGGACGAAATCGCCCAGCAAAAATTCACCGTCAAGGACATGCAAGGCGGCGCGCAGGTGTTGCTGTCGCAGGCTGACGCCATTACCCACATCTGCGGCGTTTTGTCCGCATCACGCACACGATGAAAATTGTAAGTTGAACAGTAACCACAGAAGGTAGTTTCCAAATGTCCGTATATGATGCAGAAGAGCAGCAACGAATCGACGCGCTGAAAGACTGGTGGGCGCAGTGGGGCAATCTTGTATTCGCCGGCTTGATTGTGTTCCTGTTGGGAATTGCCGGTGCTCAGGGCTGGCGCTACTACCAGAAGCAGCAGGTGGTCGAAGCTGAAACGCTGTTCGTCAGTGTGAAAAAAGTCGCCCAAGAAGCCACGGCGACGAAGGACTGGAAGAAGTTGTCAGCGGCTGCCACCGCGCTGGCGGATAAGTACCCGGCGACCTTTTACGCCACCGACGCGCAATTGATGGCAGCTAAGGCCGCCTTTGACGCCAAGGAACTGGCTGAGGCCAAGAAACATTTGCAGTGGGTGGTTGACAAAGGCGCCGCGTCGCATCAACCGATTGCGCGGGTTCGCCTGGCCGCCGTGCTACTCGATGAACAGAAATATGACGACGCGCTCAAGATGCTCGATGGGGTCAATGGCGACGGTTTTGCCTCATTGGCAGCCGACATGAAAGGCGATATTTTTGCGGCGCAGGGCCGTCGTGACGAAGCGCGGGCGGCCTACGAGGTGGCCGTTAACAAGGCGGAGCAACGCAGTCCGTTAAAAGCGATATCACAATCGAAGCTTGATGCGTTTGGTGGCGCGACCGAGAAACCAGCCGACAAAACTGCGGACGCCAAATCTGACAAAGGCGCTGACAAGAAAACCGACGTCAAGCCCGATTCCAGCGGAGCCAAAAAGTGAAGCTGACGCACCGTCGAGAGCAGCATTCGATTGACATGTCCACACTGCGCCAGTCGACAACCAGTACGCGTGGTCTTCACCTTGTCGTGGCAACGTTTGTCGTCATCACACTGTCAGGGTGCGAGTCGCTGACCAAGATGTGGCCGCCATTGAAAGCGCTGAACTTTATGCAGAAAGGCGCAGTGTTTCCTGACATGCCTGATTCGACCATCTCGACGCAGTGGGCGGCCAGCGCAGGCAACCCGAAGTTGTTTGTGTTTACGCCGGGCGTTGCCGACAAGGTCGTGTTTACCGCAGCTAACGATGGCACCATCAATGCCATCGCGGAAGAGGGCGGCAAGAGTGTTTCAAAAATCGACGCGAAAGTAAAACTGACGGCTGGTGTCGGCGCGGCCGACAATATTCTCGTTGTGGCGGATGCAACTGGTCGTGTGCTGGCGTTTGACGCGGCGGGGCGGGCGCTATGGAAAACCCTGCTCGATGGTGAGATTTTGGCGTCACCGCTGGTGGTGCAGTCGAGCGTGATCGTACGTACTGCGGATGGCCGCATGTTCGCCCTCAACCGTGCCGACGGCAAGCGCAAGTGGGTGTATACGCGTACGGCGCCATCGCTGACACTTCGCAGTGGTGCAGGTGTCGCCGTCAGCCGTGGGGTGATTTACGCAGGTTACCCGGCAGGCAGAGTGGTCGCTGTGGAGTTGGAAAGCGGTCGTCCGGTCTGGGAGTCCACCATTTCGTTGCCGCGCGGCTCGACTGAACTGGAGCGTGTCGCTGACGTTGCCGGTGTGCCGGCATTTGACCAAACACGGATATGCGCGGCGGTGTATCAGGGACGTACTGGCTGCGTGGAAACGTTGAACGGCAACGCGCTCTGGACGCGTGATATTTCAAGCGCCGTCGGCGTGGCGGTAGATGCCAAGCACCTCTATGTGGCGGATACCGACGGTAATCTGCATGCCCTCGACAAGACGTCCGGCACCACTGTTTGGAAGCAAGACCGACTGGTCAAGCGCGACATCGGCGCGCCGATGATTGTCAAGGGTCGAATTCTGATCAGTGACAAGGAGGGGCTGATCCACGCGATTGCGCCGGACACTGGCGAATTCACCGGCCGCGTTAAGACGGATGGTAGCCGCGTGCTTTCCATGGTCGTGAATGGAGATCGTGCATTGGCACAGACCGCAAAAGGCGGCGTTTATTCGATCTCGGTTCGCTAGCCGAACTTCACCCGCTGCCGGGGTTTCCGGCGGCGGGCCGCAACACCTGCTTTGTATTAACGGTCCCGACGGCGCCGTGTTCTTGCCGTCGCCAAAAATATGGACCTACAGGCACCTCAGTGATGCTCGTATCGCGGGACTCGTCGACA
>JAYVUH010000493.1:0-3221 GCA_043788115.1 Burkholderiales bacterium | reverse complement strand
GTCGTTAATCCGCAGATCGCCCACGCCCAAAAGCGCTGCGGCACAAGGCCCTCGATTGTTGCTCCCATTTGTTCTCCCCTTTTAGGCACTCTACCAAAGGCCGCGTCGCCTGTGCTCAATCTCGCCATAATCGTGGCTTACCCGCACGATTGCTGTCTTGAGACACCCTGCATGCAAGGCAACCCAATACTCCTTCACGAGTTCTTTTTGCGCGCGGCCAGTTTGTGGCCTGAGCGAGTTGCGCTCGATATTCCGCCATGCGAGGCCGCCACCCGGCGTACCTTCACCTATTTGCAACTACAAGCACTCGCCAGTTCCCTGCGTGCAGCCTTGGCGGGATTCGTCGATGCGGGGTCGGTGGTGGGGATTGTCCTTCCGCGCACCGAGTACCTTTATGCCGGTCAACTCGCGGTCCTTCAAGCTGGGGCTGCGTACACTTGTATCGACCCGGTGTTTCCTGACGAGCAGTGGCGGCACATTCTTGCTGACGCCAATGCGGTCGCGGTGCTCACCGATACGAGTGGCGCTGCAAGACTTCGCGACATCGGCTTTGACCAGGCACGCATCATCGTCGCGGCGGACGTTCCCGCCGACATTGGTGGGGCAGCTGCGCCGTCGTGGTTGCGCCCAGACAGTCTTGCCTACTTGATCTATACCTCCGGCACCACAGGTCGTCCCAAGGGAGTGATGATTGAGCACGCGAGTATCGCCAATCTGGTGGAGTCGGATCTGCAGGCGTTCGCCCTGCAGCCCGATGACCGTGTCGCGCAAGGTTCTTCGCCGTCCTATGACTCCTCGATTGAGGAAACCTGGCTTGCGTGGGCCGCGGGCGCAGCACTTGTCGTCGTCAGTGACGAAGTGCTGCGCCTCGGCCCCGACCTCGTCGGGTGGTTGCGCGATGAACGCATTACCGTCCTGTGCCCGCCGCCAACGCTGCTGCGCGCGATGAGTTGTGAAAATCCACAGACGTTATTACCGCAACTTAAGTTGCTCTATGTGGGTGGGGAGGCGCTGCCGCGCGATGTGGCTGACCGTTGGGTGCCGGGTCGGCGTATGGTCAATGGCTACGGGCCGACCGAATGTAGCGTGACCAGTCTGCGTGCGGAAGTGACGGCAGGTGAGTCCATCACGATCGGGCGTCCGATTAACGGGCTACACGCTTGGGTTCTCGATGAGTCCATGAATGCAGTCGCGGCCGGTGTGCAGGGCGAACTTTGTATTGGTGGCGTCGCGCTGGCTCGCGGCTATCGACACTTGGACGTGTTGACGGCTCAGCGCTTTCCGCATCATCCCCAGTTCGGGCGCATCTATCGTACCGGGGATCTGGTGGACTGCGACGTTGACGGCGCGTTTCACTACCACGGGCGCATCGATTCACAGGTCAAGCTACGCGGCTACCGCGTCGAACTGGAGGCCATCGAAGCCCGTCTGGCCGAATGTAGGGGCGTTCGTGCTGCCGCGTGCAACGTGCAGCAGGATGGCGCAACGCAAACGCTGGTGGCCTTCGTGGTGCCCGAATCGGCCGATGCGCCACCGACATTTCGCGCGATCGAGGAGCAGTTGCGGCAGGTGCTGCCTGCCTACATGGTGCCGCGTCGCTGGGGCAGGCTTGCCGAACTGCCAACGACCATTGGTGGCAAAGTCGACCGCAAACGTCTCCCAAAAATTGTGGGTAGTGCGAGCGAGAACGATCGTGAGGTCATTGCTGCGGCCACGCCGTTTGAGGCGCGTGTTGTTTCTGCGTTCCAGGCCGTCTTGTCTCCCCCCAACCCGATCTCCGTTGACGACGATTTTTTCACTGAACTGTCGGGCGACTCACTTACAGCGGCGATGGTCATATCGTTGTTGCGCGACGATCCACTGACCGAGTCGGTGACGGTGCGCGACCTTTACGAAACCAAGTCAGCGCAACAGTTGGCACAACGACTGGCCGCGCGTGGAGTCGTGCCGGGCGCGGCGGATCGACAGCAACGGAACCGTCCACGCGAAGTCGGCCATCCGGGCTTGGCGACGGCGGCGCAGGGGCTGTGGTTGATGTGTGGCGTGTTGTTGATGTCACTGACCACCTATGCCGTCGGGTTCGGTCTTTTTCCGATGCTCGTCGATCAACTCGGCGTACTGTGGTTGGTGGTGCTGAGTTCGCTCATCTACCTTGGCGGGTTGCTGCTCTATACGCTGGCTGCGACGGCGCTATTGATTTTGGTGAAGCGGTTGCTAATCGGCAAATATGCGTCAACCAGCGCGCCGGTCTGGGGAAGTTTCTTTGTGCGTCATTGGATGGTGCAGCAAACCGCGCGCTTGGTACCGTGGCGTGGACTGGAAGGCACCGTCTTTTTGCAGCAGATACTGCGTGCACTTGGCGCACGCATTGGTGAACGCGTCTATATTCATCGCGGCGTTGGATTGGCGGACGGCGGCTGGGATCTCCTCGAGATCGGTGATGACGTCACCATCGGGCAAGATGTCGCGCTGAGACTCTCCGAGCTGCGCGACGGCCAGATTGTGTTTGGCCCGATCCATTTGGCAAGCGGCGCAACGCTTGAGACGCGTGCGGGCATGGATCCGGATAGCAGCATGGGCTTGGGCTCGTGCTTGACGGCACTGTCATCGCTGGGCGGAGGTGTGCTAGTACCGGACGGCGAGTGTTGGAGTGGTGTGCCGGCGCGGCCGATCGGCCGAACCGCTGCGCCGCCGCGCCTTCCGCCGCATACGTTTATCTTGTCCCCCCTAAAATTCAGTGCGTTGCTCGTGCTCGCGCGGGCCGGAGTGCTGTTGATTCTCTCGCTGCCCGTTGAACTCTTGGTCGTTGCAGCGGCATGGCTGTATGTCGGCGATATTGAGCAGTTGCTGACTTGGATGAATGCAGGTGACGTAACTGGCGGGGCAATCGTGTTTGCCGCTCTCGCGGCGATGCTGACCGTTCCCATCGTGCTGCTATGCAAGGTCGGCCTGATACGTTCAATCGGTAACGTCTCGGCAGGCGTTATCAGCTGCCGTGAAGTCGCTTATCTGCGTGTGCTGCTCAAGCTGGACCTGTTGCAATCCGCGGGCGACTGGCTGAGCGGCACGCTGCTGTGGCCGGTTTGGTTGCGCGCCGCCGGGATGCAAGTGGGACGCGGCTGTGAAATCAGCAGCATCATCGATGTGATTCCCGAGTTGGTCGTGATTGGGGAGGAGAGTTTCCTCGCTGACGGCATTTACTTGGGCGGCGCGCGGCTTCA
>JAYVUH010000492.1:0-2628 GCA_043788115.1 Burkholderiales bacterium | reverse complement strand
GCTGATTCCGATGGATGTCAAAGTCGGCGACCGCGTACTCTTCGGCAAATATTCCGGCCAGACCGTCAAAGTCGACGGCGATGAGCTGCTGGTGATGCGCGAAGAAGACATCATGGGCGTGGTTGAGTAAGCCGTTCATCACGCTTAACTCCCACACCTTATTCAATTAATTCAGGAGAAATTCCCATGTCAGCCAAAGAAGTCAAATTTCATGAAAGCGCCCGCCACAAAATCGTGGCCGGTGTGAACATCCTCGCCGATGCCGTCAAAGTCACCCTCGGCCCCAAAGGTCGTAACGTCGTGCTCGAGCGCAGCTTCGGCGCCCCCACCGTCACCAAAGACGGCGTGTCGGTAGCCAAAGAAATCGAACTGAAAGACAAGTTCGAAAACATGGGCGCGCAGATGGTGAAAGAAGTCGCTTCTAAAACTTCCGATATCGCCGGCGACGGCACCACCACAGCCACCGTGCTGGCCCAGGCGATCGTGACGGAAGGCATGAAGTATGTTGCCGCTGGCATGAACCCGATGGACCTCAAGCGCGGCATTGACAAAGCCGTGACCGGCATTGTTGACGAGCTGAAAAAACTTTCCAAGCCCTGCACCACCAACAAGGAAATCGCGCAAGTCGGCTCGATCTCGGCTAACGCTGATGCCTCGATCGGCAAAATCATTGCTGACGCGATGGACAAAGTGGGCAAAGAAGGCGTTATCACCGTTGAAGACGGCAAGAGTCTGGACAACGAACTCGAAACCGTCGAAGGCATGCAGTTCGACCGCGGCTACCTCTCCCCGTACTTCATTAACAACCCGGACAAGCAAATTGCTGTGCTGGACGATCCGTACGTGCTGCTGCACGACAAGAAAATCTCCAACATTCGCGAACTGCTGCCGCTGCTTGAGCAAGTCGCCAAAGCCGGCAAGCCGTTGCTGATTATCGCCGAAGAAGTTGACGGCGAAGCACTGGCCACCCTGGTGGTGAACAACCTGCGCGGTATCCTGAAAACCTGCGCCGTCAAAGCGCCGGGCTTCGGTGATCGTCGTAAAGCCATGCTCGAAGACATCGCGATTCTCACCGGCGGTACCGTGATCGCGGAAGAAGTCGGCATGTCACTCGAAAAAGCAACGCTCAAAGATTTGGGCCGCGCCAAGCGCATTGAGATCGAAAAGGAAAACACCACGCTGATCGACGGCGCCGGTGACAAGGCGGGTATCGAAGGCCGTGTGAAAAACATTCGCACGCAAATCGAAGAAGCCACCAGCGACTACGACAAAGAGAAGCTGCAAGAGCGCGTGGCCAAACTGGCCGGCGGTGTTGCGCTGATCCGCGTGGGTGCTGCGACCGAACTCGAAATGAAAGAGAAAAAAGCCCGCGTTGAAGACGCCCTGCACGCCACCCGTGCTGCCGTTGAAGAGGGCATCGTGGCTGGCGGCGGCGTAGCGCTGATTCGCGCCCGTAGCTCCATGAGTAAAATCAAAGGCGACAACGCCGATCAGGATGCCGGCATCAAAATCGTACTGCGTGCGATTGAAGAGCCACTGCGCATAATCGTCTCGAACGCTGGCGACGAACCCTCGGTCGTGCTGAACAAAGTTGTCGAAGGCAAAGGCAACTTCGGTTACAACGCCGGCAGTGGCGAGTATGGTGACCTGGTGCAAATGGGCGTTCTCGATCCGACCAAAGTGACCCGTTGCGCGCTGCAAAACGCCGCATCGATCGCTGGCCTGATCCTGACCACCGACGCCATGGTTGCAGAAGCTGCCAAGGATGATGCGGGCGGTGGCCACGGTGGTCATGGTCACGGCGGTATGGGTGACATGGGCGGCATGGGTATGTAATCGCTGCGCGATTGCATTTCCTACGGGAGGGTTACGAACAGGGGAAACCGTGCGGTTTCCCCTGTTAACCCCATCCGTCAAAACGGGCCCCGCTTTACGCGGGGCTTTTTTATGGATCTCACGGACGAACAGCGAGAACCTGCGGTGCTCTCGGTAACCTCCCCTCCATCCCGGCGCTCCGCGTTATAAATCAATGGTTTGCGGCAAAAGCGGGGTACGTTAAAATAGTCGTCTTCCTGTGAAGTTGTCTCCGTAAAAACGTTGTGCAGGATGTCCAAGCAGCACGTGGCCAAGTAGCTCAGTTGGTAGAGCAGCGGACTGAAAATCCGTGTGTCGGTGGTTCAATTCCGCCCTTGGCCACCAATAATTCAATGACTTACTGATTTGGTGTTTGGCGGTTGTGCCAAATTCGTGATTATCAGTTCGTCGATGACCTTAGCGCGGTGAGCGGAATACGCACGGGCAACAAGTGCGCATACCGTTTCACCATCGCCTACGTTTCCCAGCCCCCATTTCCTGAATGTTAGCAATAACTTAATTAAATCAAATAGTTATTTCATATCGTGTCTGACCCCCATGGCACTACCTTAAGCGGCGCGTGCGGCGCGTATTTGTGCGCGTGCAATGTGTCGTGGCGTAGTTAGTGCTCGACCGAAAACCCTATCAAGAGCCTGTAAGCTTCTTGTTGACGACTTAACAAGAAGGAAATCATGAAAGTGAACAATCAGCATAGCGCACTGGAAGTCATCAAGAAAGAGCAGTTGAAGCGGCGGGTATTTACGGTTGAATTCA
>JAYVUH010000491.1:0-2291 GCA_043788115.1 Burkholderiales bacterium | reverse complement strand
TCCCATCTTGGCACTGCTTGGCAGTGCGCCGCGCTGCGGATTACTCGGGGCGGGGAAGGCCCTTCCATTCGTTAGGCTTCACACGAGCACATGTCCACGCTGGTTCTGATCACCTTGGAAACGCTGGAGTCTGCACTTCAGTGGTCGTCTTCGGGTGGACCGTATGAATACGAGGCTCTTCTGTCGCGAGCTACAGGCGAGGTCTTTCTCAAGTCAATGCAAGGCGACTTCGGCGAAGAACTGCCAGATGACATAGAAGACGGAACGGCCTACATTGCCGTGCCGCACAAGAACGACCTCGACCTCGGGCGCAGCCTGGTACTCGCGTTTGCAGAAGAACAGGCGCCAGCACACTTGAATGCGATCGAGTCATTCTTCAGGCAGCGAGGAGCCTATGCCAAGTTCAAATCGCTTCTTGAGCGCACGCAACTCCTTGAGCGCTGGTACGAGTACGAAGCCGCGGCAACAAAGACGGCACTTGAAGCGTGGGCTAGTGAAAATGGGTTCATAGTTTCGGGGAAAAACAGTGACGCCTAACCCTTCCATCGAGCGGACTCGCTCCGGCAGCGCAGGCCTGGCCTTCATTTCATTCTGGGCCAAGCCCGCGCCGCCACCGCGAGCCGCTCATGTCAAACGTTAGAAGCCGGAGAAACCGCCAGTGACCACAATCGAAATTCGCCGCGAGGTCGACCGGTTTGTCCTTTACTTCGATACGCCTAGGCACGAGGTCAACGCGTATGCGCTGGCGAGCGCTCTCGTCGCCCTTGCGGATGCGGTGCGAGAGGCAAACGCGGCGGTCAATCCCGGCCACGTTGTCGAAGTCGTCGTAGAAGCGCTGTCGGACGGAAGCTTTAAGGCAACTGTACGAACCGTCTACACGAAGGCGAAGAACCTTTTCTCGCACACGGCAGTCCAAGCAATTATCTACGGCATCATTTCAACGCACATTTACGAGAAAGGCATCAAGACCGATGTCCCGCCAAAGATCACGGTGACCGAAGACCTCGTCACCATCGAGATCGGAAGAGACAAGATCATCGTTCCTAAGAACGTATACGAGGCGAAACGACAACTTGAAAAATCGGAGCGATTCAACAATGCGGTGGGCCGAATATTTGATGCCGCCGCATCCGATCCCAATGTCACTGGCATTGCTATATCCGAAGACCAGAGAGGGAAAAGACCGCCGCTTGTTGTACCTCGCGAGAACTTCGCGATCTTCCAGACGGAACGCGAACTTAATGAAACAACGCGGGAGATTGTCGAGATTACCCATCTTGAGATCAACCGAGCAATCATGGAGCGCGGTCGCCGCCGTTGGGAGTTTTTTTGGCGAGGGATTCGGATTGCTGCCCCAATTTTCGATGACCGTTTCTTCGATCGGTTCTTTGCCCACGAGATTACGATTGCACCGGGGGACTCGCTTCATGTGGCTCTTCGAATCGTCCAAGAGAAGAACCGGGACACTGGCATCTTTGTCAACGTACGCTACGAAATCGCGGAGGTCTATGACCATGTTCCAAGGCCCAAGCAGACCGACTTCTAACCTTTCGTTCCAGCGGACCGCCTTCGGCAGCCGTTGAACTCAAACGTTAGGCATCACACGAACTTTTCCCAACATGGCACAACCCAATGTCTGAGCGACGATCGAAAGCCACCTACTTCAAGCTTGCCGCTGTTGCAAGTGTTGCGTCATTCGTAGGTGTTCTGGCAGCCTTAGCCGCTTGGCAGTTTGTTACGGAATATCGACAGTCTTCAGCCAAGGCCGAGGGCGAACGCTTCACTATCGAACAGAAAAGATTGCCGTTAGGTCGCCAACAAGAAGCCATCAAACGGTCCCTTTTCGACCCGACTGCTGCGGTCTTCCGAATCGAACACGTGTCAACGAACAAGTCCAACTACTGGTGCGGAGAGGTGAATGGACGAAACAGAATGGGTGCAATGGTTGGTTTCCGTCGCTATGTCGTCGAACTGCAAGCCGACCCAGAGCTTGCGGAGTTCGACGACGTACATGTCGATCCTCAGAGTAGCGACCCAACGAGCGAATCGGTTCGCTTTGCCGCGTACTGGAATGGCTATTGCCAGTGACGCCTAACCCTTTACAGGGACTTCCGAAGTGGTCAACGGTCTTCGTTTTCATTGCCAAGCCGTATTTGGTTTGTGTTCGAAGCCAGACGTGTAATCGAAGTCGGTGCCGAGACAGAGAACAGACTGCCACTCTACAGACGGCCTTGTTGCATCACGCTCGTGACGAGCTGCGATGCGGACCCAGATGCGAACCGCTCAGCGGG
>JAYVUH010000490.1:0-8747 GCA_043788115.1 Burkholderiales bacterium | reverse complement strand
CAACGCGTTGCTACGACACCTCTCCGAGAAGTTGCCGGTCTCGCGCTGGCAGCGCGACCTGACCGACTCGACGGTTCTACGCAATATGGGGGTTGCGGTGGGCTATTCGCTGCTCGCCTATGAGTCGCTGAACCGTGGACTGCATAAACTGGAGGCAAATCCTGCTAGGCTGGCTGCGGACCTTGACGGACAGTGGGATCTGTTGGCCGAACCGGTACAAACGGTCATGCGCAAGTATGGTGTCATCAACGCATATGAACAATTGAAGGATCTGACGCGCGGCAAAGGCGGCATAGATCAAGCCTCGATGCAAGCGTTCATCCGCGGCCTGCCACTTCCGCAGCAAGAAATTGACGCCCTGCTGTTGCTCTCGCCGTCGACCTACACCGGTTTGGCGGTTACGCTGGCGCAAGCGATCAAAACAGAATAGCGGGGCCGACACGCATCTGGCGTTGGCGTTGTGGGATTCGGGGAATATGATCCGAGAGCCCACAACGCAACACGATGCGGGCGACTAACCGGTTGATTTCGCCAGTTCCTTGAGGAAGATCTCAAATTGCTTTTGGTCAAGCATGCCGACCTTCTTGGTATCCATCTTGTCGAACATGGCAGCGGCCTTCTTCATGGCGTCGTCTTTTGACATCATTGAGCCCGTCGAATTGTTGAAGTCGCCGGACTGCAGTAGCACGAGCAGTTGCATGGCCCTGCGGCTGTCGACCATACCTTCTTTGTTCGCCATCTTGTCTAAGCGTTCTACCGCCATTTTCATCCACTCGGTGCGGGAGATCATCCTATCCTTGTTGACGTCGTAAAAGGTAACGTTGCGGGCAAGATCGGCCGGCGTGAGATCGGCAAAGGCAAGCGAAGATACCGCGAGCAGCGCGGCAGCCAGCAGGGAACGTGTTGCGATTTTCATTTTCATCTCCATGGGTGTAAGTAATGGTTTGTCAAACTCGGGGGTCAGCCGGGGTCATATTTCGGCGGCCTTGCCCCTCGTCTGTCGGATACCCATGGAACGCCTTACGCAGACACACTTAAATTTCGTCAAGAAATTCTGTAAGGAACGGCCTGACGGACAGACTACACGCCCTCACCCCGCCTGCGGATTGAGCCTCGCAAAGGTGGCGGTCATTTTGTTCAGCGCGTTCAAGTAAGCTTTCGCGCTGGCAATAACGATGTCGGTGTCGGCACCGATGCCGTTCACCACCCGACCGCCCTTGCTCAGCCGCACCGTGACCTCGCCCTGACTGTCGGTGCCCTCGGTAACATTATTGACCGAGTACAGCAATAACTCTGAATCACTTTTCACCACCGTCTCGAGCGCCTTGAATGTGGCGTCCACCGGCCCAGCCCCCTTCGCTTCGCAGCGAACTTCATGACCATTGTCGGTGATGACGAGCTTGGCGTAGGGTTGTTCTCCGGTTTCTACATGCGCCGTCAGCGATACCAGATGATATTGCTCCAACTCAGGCGTCACCGCCTCGTCCGATACGATCGCGTGCAGGTCCTCATCGAATATTTCTGACTTCTTGTCGGCGAGCTCTTTGAATTTCTTGAAAGCGGCATTGAGGGCAACCTCAGATTCGAGCTCGATACCCAACGCCTTCAGACGCTCGCGAAAAGCCGAGCGGCCGGATAACTTGCCGAGCGTGAGTCGATTGCTGTTCCAACCCACATCCTGGGCGCGCATAATTTCGTACGTCTCGCGGTGTTTGAGCACACCGTCCTGATGAATGCCGGACTCATGCGCAAACGCGTTCGCGCCCACGACTGCCTTGTTTGGCTGAACCGGATAGCCGGTGATGGTGGACACTAGCTTGGATGCAGGCACGATCTGGGTGGCGTCGATTCGCGTCTCGACCCCGAAGTAGTCCTTGCGGGTTCGCAGTGCCATGACTATTTCTTCGAGCGAGGCATTGCCGGCGCGCTCGCCAAGTCCATTAATAGTGCATTCGACCTGCCTCGCACCAGCCTTGACGGCCGCAAGCGAGTTAGCGACCGCCATGCCGAGATCATTGTGACAGTGCGTTGACCAGACGACTTTGTCCGAGTTCGGCACTCGCTCGATTAACGTCCGGATGCGCTCGGCCCAAAGTTCGGGGACCGAGTAGCCGACCGTATCAGGCACGTTGATGGTCTTCGCGCCAGCATGGATGACCGCTTCGAACACGCGACACAGGAAGTCCATTTCACTACGCACCGCGTCCTCGGCAGAGAACTCGACATCATCCGTAAACGTGCGCGCGAACTTCACCGCGTCGATCGCCCCTTGCAACACTTGATCCGGAGACATGCGCAGTTTGTGCTGCATATGAATCGGCGAGGTCGCGATAAACGTGTGAATTCGCCCGCGCGCGGCCGGCTTGATTGCGTCGCCCGCCTTCTGGATGTCGCCCACCTGCGCACGCGCCAGTGAACAAACCGTCGAGTCCTTTACGGCAGTCGCCACCGCATGAATCGCATCAAAGTCGCCCGGACTCGCGGCAGCAAAGCCAGCTTCAATCACGTCCACGCGCATTTTTTCCAGTTGCTTGCCGATCCGCACCTTCTCTTCTTTGGTCATCGACGCGCCGGGGCTTTGTTCACCATCGCGCATGGTGGTATCAAAAATAATCAAGTGGTCCATGGTATTACTCCGTGTCGGACAGGCGACGAGTTTGGTTTAACAGACAGACATTGTCTCGTTCGCCAGAGGTCTGACGGACGGGAACGGCTTGGCGGAAGGGGAGGGGGTTATGTTTGCGCGGGGAGCGCAAGCAGCAGGCGGATGGCCAGTGGCAGGCCGCGCAACGACATCGCCGCGGTCGACGACCGGGCGGAACACGAACGATTCAGCGTCGATGCGAATGAAATCATAGCAAGAATATAGCGCGTTGGCAGCGTGCCCGCAAGGCGTCAGCGGCATGCTCGCTTAGGCTGTCGTCGGCACGCACGCTTAGGCGGCGCTATCGGGCGACCTGCCCTTGCCCGACTGGCGCACCGCGCGCATTGTCCAGATCACGTAGCCCGATAGGGCGTAGCAAACAAACAATCCAAACAACACGTGCGATGGTTGGATGGAAATAAGCAGATAGCCCACCACAATGGCCGGAATCACCCAAAACGGCACACTACGACGAAGGTTGAAATCCTTGCCGCTGTAGTAGGGAACAGTTGAGATCATCGTGACGCCGGCGAACACTGCCATCACCCATGCGACCCAGCGGACGTCGCCACCGCTGACCTGCCAATCGTTGAGCACCCAAATCAGGCCGGCCATGAGGCAGGCGGCGGCCGGACTTGGCAGACCCTCAAAGTAGTTCTTATCGACCGTCCCGATGTTGGTATTGAAGCGCGCAAGACGTAGGGCGGCGCAAACACAATAGACAAATGCCGCAATCCACCCCCATTTACCCATAGGCTGGAGCGCCCATGCATACATTACCAACGCCGGTGCAGCACCGAACGACACCATGTCTGACAGAGAGTCGAGCTGTGCGCCGAATTCACTGGTTGTTCTAGTCATCCGTGCGACACGGCCATCTAGACCGTCGAGCACCATCGCGACGAATATCGCGATGCAGGCAACTTCAAACTTGCCGTCCATGCCCTGAACAATCGCGTAAAAGCCGGCAAACAAAGACGCAGAGGTGAACAGGTTGGGCAGAATGTAGATGCCTTTACGCCGCCGTTCGGGGTCGAGCAGACCTTTTCTGATGCGGGGAATTGGTGAATTCATTGCCGCATTGTAAACGCTAGCTGACCGGGGTGCCGACGAGAGCGGTGCTCATTCTCTCGCCCATCCTAATGGGCCCGGCGGGAACCCATTGACGGTTGAAATCGAGTACGCCTTTCGGGAACAACATCACGACGGTCGAACCCAGCAAGAATCTGCCCATTTCCGTCCCGCGCGACAATACGACAGTCTGGTTCTCATAACGCCACTCGCGAACCTCGCGGCTGCGCGGCGGGTTCACTGTGCCGTGCCAGACCGTCGCCATGCTGCCTACGATCGTCGCGCCAACCAGTGTCAGCACAAACGGTCCGAACGCGGACTCAAAAACACAGACGACGCGCTCGTTGCGCGCAAATAGACCGGGTACACCGCGTGCCGCGGTTGGATTGACTGAGAACAAGGCCCCGGGCACGTAGATCATGCGCTTAAGCGTTCCGTCGCACGGCATGTGAATGCGGTGGTAATCCTTTGGACTCAGATACAGGGTTGCAAAACACCCGTTGTCAAACTGCTGCGCGAGTGAAGTGTCGCCGCCCACCAGCGCGGTGGTTGAGTATTGATGCCCTTTCGCTTGAAAAATCTGGTCTGCTTGGATTGCACCAAATTGGCTGATTGCGCCGTCAACCGGACACACAAAGTCTGCCTTCGCAAGTGGCCGCGCATCTTCACGCAGGGATCGCGTAAAGAAGTCGTTAAACGTTGGGTAACTATGGATATCGGGATTCGCTGCCTCGGCCATATTGACGCCGTAGCGTCCGACAAACCAACGAATCAGGTTGGTGGTCGCGACACCGCCGCGCGCGCGCGCAATCACCCCAGCAAGCGCGGTCAGCGCCTGCTTCGGCATTAGATATTGTGGGATGACGCGAAGACGATCTGACACTGCAAGCCTTGAATTTTGCCAATCGGGTTAGCCGAACCCGACGCTACCCCGTGACCGGTTAGCGTGAGTGTCGATTAATTGCGTGTCTGGTCAACGAGCTTGTTCTTCTTGATCCACGGCATCATCGAGCGCAGCTTCTCCCCTACTTCCTCGATCGGATGCTCGCGCAAAAGGCGGCGCCTTGCGGTGAGCGTCGGCGCACCGGCCTTGTTTTCCAAGATGAATGACTTTGCATACTCGCCGGTTTGAATCTCATGCAGGATCTGCTTCATTACCTCTTTTGTCTCCTTGGTGATCACGCGCGGGCCGCTGACGTATTCACCGTACTCGGCGTTGTTCGAAATCGAGTAATTCATGTTGGCGATGCCGCCTTCATAAATGAGATCGACAATCAACTTGGTCTCATGCAGGCACTCAAAGTAGGCCATTTCAGGCGAATAACCCGCTTCTACGAGCGTCTCATAGCCCGCCTTGATCAGTTCGACAATGCCTCCACAAAGGACAGCCTGTTCGCCGAATAAATCAGTCTCGGTCTCTTCACGGAAATTGGTTTCAATGACGCCACCGCGGGAGCCGCCGTTGGCTTTGGCATATGAAAGCGCGAGATTCTTCGCCTTGCCGGAATTGTCTTTGTACACCGCGATTAACGAAGGCACACCACCGCCGGCAACGTAGGTCGAGCGAACCAGATGTCCCGGGCCTTTAGGCGCGATCATGATGACGTCAAGGTCCTCGCGTGGTGTCAGCACACCGTAGTGCACATTGAAACCGTGTGCAAACGCGAGTGCGGCACCCTTTTTAATGTTGTTGTGAATTTCATTCTTGTAGACCTCGCCGATGTTCTCGTCGGGCAACAGCATCATAACCACATCGGCCGTCTTGACGGCGTCAGCAACTTCGGCGACCTTCAGCCCAGCCTTCTTGGCCTTGTCCCATGACGCGCCTCCTTTGCGCAAACCGACCGTCACTTTGACGCCGGAATCGCTGAGATTTTGCGCATGTGCGTGACCCTGCGAACCGTAGCCTACGATCGTGACTTTCTTGCCCTTGATGAGAGAGAGGTCACAGTCCTTGTCGTAATACACTTTCATTTGTTTTCCTTTATTCGATAACAGTTCTTTGTTGCCCGCGCCTATCACCAGCTCCACGAGTTGCCCTGTGCACTGGGTCAATCGTTACGACGCCTTGACGATCCATTCACCGCGCCCCAATCCGCAGGCACCGGTTCGCACCGCTTCAAGAATGAGTCCACGATCAATGGCCTCCAAAAACGCGTCCAGCTTGTGGCCCGCACCGGTCAGCTCAACCACGTACGTCTTTTCCGTCAGATCGATGATGCGCGCGCGAAAAATATCTGCGGTGCGTTTGAGCTCTTCACGATCTTTACCGACTGCACGCAGTTTGACCAACATTAGTTCACGCTCAACGTGCTTGCCCTCATTGAGGTCAACGATCTTCACGACGTCAACCAGCTTGTTCACCTGCTTGGTGATCTGTTCGATGACGTCGTCGGAACCGGTTGTGACGATGGTCATGCGCGACAGGGTGGGGTCTTCCGTCGGCGCGACGGTGAGCGACTCAATGTTATAGCCGCGCGCCGAGAATAGTCCGGCGACACGCGAGAGCGCGCCGGCTTCATTTTCCAGTAGGAGTGACAGGATATGACGCATCGCCTAGAGGTCCTCGGCCAAAATCATCTCCGAGATACCCTTTCCGCCAGGCACCATTGGAAAGACGTTTTCTTTTTGGTCCGTCAGAAAATCCATAAACACCAGACGCTTTTTCAACGCAAACGCTTCCTTCAACGCGCCCTCGACATCACTCGGCTTTTCGATCTTCATGCCGACGTGGCCGTAAGCCTCTGCGAGCTTCACGAAATCGGGAAGTGCATCCATATAGCTTTCGGCGTGGCGATTACCGTGGAAGAAGTCCTGCCACTGTCGAACCATCCCCAAGTATCGGTTGTTCAGCAGAATGACCTTAATCGGCAGGTCGTACTGTTTGCACGTTGAAAGTTCCTGGATGTTCATCTGGATCGAACCTTCACCAGTAACGCACGCGACGTCCGCGTCAGGGAATGCAAACTTGCAGCCCATCGCGTAGGGAAGCCCAACGCCCATGGTGCCCAAGCCGCCAGAGTTGATCCAGCGACGCGGCTTATCAAAGCCGTAGTACTGCGCCGCCCACATCTGGTGCTGGCCTACGTCAGAAGTGACAATTGCGTCGCCTTTGGTAACCTCCCACAGCTTTTGCACAACGTACTGCGGCTTGATGATGGTGTCGGAAAACTTGTACTTCAGGCAGTCTTTGGCACGCCACTCATCGATTTGCTTCCACCATGCTGCAATGTTGCCCGGCTTCTGCTCAGCAGACTTGATCTGCGATATCAGATCGTCGAGCACGTCTTTAATATTGCCGACGATCGGCACATCGACCTTCACGCGTTTGGAGATGGACGAAGGATCGATGTCGATGTGAATAATTTTTCGGGTGGGGTTGCCGGCGTTGAAATGCGTCGGGTTGCCAATCACACGATCGTCAAAGCGCGCGCCGATGGCGATCAGCACATCGCAATTCTGCATCGCCATATTCGCCTCGACCGTACCGTGCATGCCGAGCATGCCGACGAACTGTTTGTCGGTCGAGGGGTAGGCACCCAGTCCCATCAAGGTATTGGTACACGGGTAGCCGAGCATCCGCACCAAGGCTGTCACCTCATCCGACGCGTTGCCGAGAATCGCGCCACCGCCGACATAGACCATCGGGCGTTCGGCTGACAGCAGCATTTGCATGGCCTTCTTAATCTGTCCGCTGTGCCCCTTGTTGGTCGGCCGGTAGGAGCGCATCTCGACCGTTGCCGGGTAGTGGAATGGCACCTTGGCCATGGAAACATCTTTGGGGATATCCACAACCACCGGCCCCGGGCGGCCCGTGGTGGCGATGAAGAACGCCTTCTTGATGGTCTCCGCGAGATCCCCAACATCCTTGACCAAAAAATTGTGCTTCACGCATGGTCGGGTAATGCCAACGGTGTCGCATTCCTGGAAGGCATCCTGCCCGATCGCGTAGGTCGGCACCTGTCCGGTGATGATGACCACCGGGATCGAATCCATGTAGGCCGTTGCGATACCGGTTACGGCATTCGTAACGCCTGGGCCGGATGTCACCAGCGCCACACCGGCCCGTCCGGTGGCCCGCGAGTAGGCGTCGGCCGCATGCACTGCTGCCTGCTCGTGGCGCACCAGAATGTGTTTGAAATGGCTTTGTTTGTGGATTTCGTCGTAAATGACGAGTACCGCGCCGCCCGGATAGCCGAATACGAACTCGACTCCCTCTGCCTTCATCGCGTGGCAGACAATTTCCGCGCCGGTCAAGAGATTAGTAGGTTCCTCTGTCGAGGTTGAATGTGGAGCATCCGAGAGTTTCATATTATTCGCCGCGAGAAAATCAATTGCCGACGACAACGCGCACCGGGCATTGGCCAGCGGAGCGATCATCGCATTGGTGACTCAGGTGACGTCGGAGGGGTAGGCGTGGCGCGTGACGTCGCCAGAAGTAAGCGTAACAGCCGCTTTGCCGCGTTGCGTGTGGGGATCGCCCACGGTATGCTGCGCCGCAAAACGATACCTTACCACAAGTGAACAAGTACATGAAGAGGCGTACTCACTTACCGTCACATTCACGGTTTCTTGATAGACTCCTAAGAATGACCGGTCGACGATCAACGGTAAAAGCGCGTTAGGCGTTCCAATCGGGGTCTGCTGCACAATAACAATCACAATTGAACGCCCGAACGAGGTAGATCCTGGCTTCCCGGCAACAAATCTCAGACTTTTTGGCGTCCGTCGAGCGCAGGGCATTCAAGCAAGCTGTCTTTGCCGTCAAGGACGAGGACTCTGCGCTTGATGTCGTACAAGACTCGATGCTGCGTCTGGCAGAGAAATACGCTGATCGCCCGCCAGAAGAGTTGCCCATGCTTTTCCAGCGGATTCTTCAAAACGCGATCCGCGATTGGTTTCGGCGCAGCAAAGTTCGGTCAACTTGGACGACGCTGTTCTCGTCATTCACCAACAAGGATGACGACAATGAGTACGACATTCTTGAAACTTTAGCGGCTGAACAGCAGTCCAACGTGCCTGTTTCACCACT
>JAYVUH010000489.1:0-2305 GCA_043788115.1 Burkholderiales bacterium | reverse complement strand
TGACGCGACCCTTTGATTCGAGCCACACAAACTCCTCTGCGGTGAGGGTGATCGCCTCTTTCGTGTCGTAGTTCTTGAACACAAACGTCTCTTTCAACGGACTCACCCACGACAGCCGGCAGCGTTGCAATGAACCGTCTTCATCTTTCATTTCAATCCACTGCCCACGTTCGATGGTGGTGTTGCGCTTACGTAGCTTGGCGCGCGGATCGCTGGCGGGCATGGTCGGTTCGTCGTCGGTCTCGCCCGCGTTGGCCAGTGATACGTCGCCCTTGGCGGGCCGCAACAGCCCGGTGTGAATGGCAACGAGCACTTGGAAATAAGGGTCACGGGTTTCCGGCGAAACGTCGATCCGGTCAAGACCGTCGTTCAAGCGTCCCAACAAGGTCGGCAATAATTTCAGCAGGCGCCCGCGATCCTTGCTCGTCTCGGCCGGGCTGATACTCCAGAGCAGGTCGTCAAGCGTGGCCAGATCTGCCTTCCACTGCGCGCCATCTTCACCATCAACCAGATAGTCCTTGGCGAGCAACACCTGCCAGTGCTGACGTACAAGCTCCTTGATGGTACGCAGTATCATCCGCGCTGCGAGGCGGCGGTCGACTTCGAAAGCGGCCATGGACGCACCCATTTCGACCTCTTCCTGCTGCTGGACTTCGACCACCGAATCAAAAATAACGCCCTGCGCGCTCTCTTCCTCAGCCGCGATGAAAACAGACAACTGGTGTCTGGCGCGTTCGACCGCCTTCGGATCTTCATCGAAATGCTGGTAGAGGTTGTTGACGATGGTCGAAATGCGCTCGAACACCGGGTCGCCGTGCGCGAGTGACTGCTGGCGCTTAACGCCGATGTCGGCGAGTTCATCGACGAACTGGCGGAGCGGGTGATCGGGATTGGTGAAGATTTGCGGATCCTGCATCAGCGCTTTGAATATTTTCAGCTGCAGCTTGCCGATCAGCGCTTTGATCGAATCGGGAATATCCGGCGCGGCAAAGATGCGATCGAACACACCTGCGGCGACGTCGGTAATCACCGCCTGCACCGGTTCCATGGTCGAGGCGAGCATCGGCTGCGCCTGCCTGACCAGATTGGTGATGATTGGCGCGGCCGCGCCGACCGACGGCAATCGCTCGGTCGCGGCGAACTGTGGCGCGCTACCGACAGCGTCGACCGATACCGTTTGGGCCGCGGAATTTGCCGCGGTAGCGCCCGCTACCGCGCCGGCCACCGGCCCTGACGCGATCGCCGTCGGCATTGTCGTTGGCGTCGACGCGGCAAACCGCTCGAGTGCCTCCAGCAAGGCGGGATTGAGCGTCACTTGAACACCGCTGTCAGCAGCCGCCGTCGCCTCAGGGGATGCGCCTGCCAGTATTGCTGCTCGCGCGGCCGTCGCACTGGGCGCGCCTGCGGGCAGCGGGCGGCGCGTCAACAACTGCGCCATCAACTGGTCGGCCGAAATGGCTGCGCCAGCGGCAGCACCACCGCCACCGCCAGGCGTCGCACCCGCAGGAGTTGCTGCGGCGCCTGGGTTCATGCCAGGCAGTCTGGCGAACAGCTTCGAAAATAAATCCGACAGGCTTGCGTTGGCATCAGCCGAAGCAGACGCCGCACCAGCGCCGCCGCCGGAAGCACCGCCACTACCACCGCCTCCGCCGCCACCACCTCCGCTACCGCCACCTCCAGTACCACCACCAGTCTGCGTGAGTGACAACGGCGTCCGCGTCACGGAGCGATTGACGATCTTGCCATAATTCACCGGAATTTCAATCATGAACCCGCGGCTGACCAACACTTCGTTGGCTTCCTTCATCGCGTCATTGAGCGCGGTGCCAAGGGTCGGCCAACCTGCTGAGAGAATTTCGCAGCGCTGCGACAGATTTGCGTCCACCGCAGACAGCCCGGCTAGAAATGCGCGACAGAACACGCGCGGCCAAACCGGATTGTGTTTCTCGTCCAGCTCCGTGATTTCTAGCAGCGACTCCAGCCGCTTAGTCAGAAAAAATAGTTCTTGGTCGCACGCATCCTTGAGCCGCTTCGACACGTTGCCCATCAGAATGTCTTCGCGCACTTCTTCGTCACCGACCAACTTCAACGAATCGACTGAAAACGTCATCGTCTTCGACAGTTTGTCGTCATCGCCACTGATTTTTTCATCGAAGCGCTTGACGAAATCGGCTTGAATGGCGGGCTCCCATTCAAGCAAGCGTGATTCCCAAACTTCGCGCGCGCCAAAAATAGCGCGCTTCATGTCCGGGTCAACGGTCTCGTTCGCCGCCTCGGTCAACGCGACGGCAACCTCTGGCGCGGC
>JAYVUH010000488.1:0-2018 GCA_043788115.1 Burkholderiales bacterium | reverse complement strand
GGTTGGCGCGCTTTTGCGCAAAGGCGCTGCACGGTGCCTACCGTATCGTCACCCGAGAGTGTGGTGAGATCGATAGTCTTGACTGCATGTAGCAGCCAGGCAGCTTGCCAATCTTTCTTTACCGTTCGACGCGTACCCATGGTTGCGGCGCGGCGCTCAATCGCACTGCGATTCACGCGTACATCGCGCACCGGGGCAGGGTCAAATTTTGTCCCAGGATTACGACCTTCTTCGTCGGCGTGTGCGCCGGAAGCAACCCTTAGCTGCGTGATCTTTGCCATTGCTGATGTCCGTTAACAATAAGTCACACAAATTATAGCCCGCGCCCCATTTCTTGCTCTGATAACGACTAGACGTTTAGGGCTTCGGTGTTATCATTTTGCGCATAACTAGATTTAAAGTTTTTTTGGGGAAATACCGAATGTCCCGTCGAACAACCATGTTGACGTTGTGTGTGATTATTTCTGCGCTGCCGTTAATCTGGCTGAGTCTGGACCCGCGTGCGGGTGAAAAACTCAACAGCTTGACCAAGACGCCGTCGTCGATTCGTCGCTAGTAATTGACGGGCGCCCCTCACTGCGCTCTGCATATTTTTGATGACCCGTGTGCGTTCCAAGCACACAAAATCTTGCGCGACACATGCATCGATTTTTACGTATCGGGAAATCTGCGTGAAGGCAGATCACACGCCAACTGCAGCTTGCGCGGTCGACAATGCCTCGATTGCTGGGTGCCCGCCCTGCATGTTCAGCGCACGCGCCGCAGGAAAAAATCGATAGAGCAGCGCAGCCGACGCCGTTGATATGGCGAGACTAGCTCTGCTCGCTATCGCCGGTAATCACACGTTTGATGACATCGAACGAAAACCCGCGCGATTGCAGATAACGAATCTGTTTCGACTTTTCTTCCGCACTGGTTGCGGGCTCGCGAAATCGTCGTAACCACAATGCGCGCGCGCGTTCCCAGTCAGACTCCTTTAGTGCGGGCATCGTTGCGCTCAACGCCTCTTCGCTGACACCTTTTTGCCTTAGCGTTTGCGCAACGCGGGACGCGCCGTATTTGTGGCCAAGCCTGCGTCCGGCTGACTCGGCGTAGCGTGCCTCGTTGAGCCAACCTTCGGCGACACACCAGTCGGCCGCACTTTCAATTTCCTGCGCGTTGAATTCTTTGTTGACCAATTTCTTGATGAACTCGGCACGGCTCATATCGCGCCCAGCCAACAAGCGCAATGACGCCGACACCAGCTCACGGTTTTCTGGCTTGGTTGTCGGCTTGTCTGCGTCGTGCGTCATTCCAATCGCCCAAAAAAAGACCGCCCCACTTTCGCAAAGGCGGTCCAACCATCGTTCTTTAGGGCTGATATCGCTAGGTCGCACACCCTGCGCGCAGGCACAATGTGTGAAGCCCGATCTCGCCCATCGCTGTTCATGATAGAGAAAAGCTCGCGATCATCTGGCGGGTGGCCAGTCGGTCCGCTTACTCGTCCACTTCCTCGCTCTCGTCAGAGCCGCCGCCCACCGCAGCACTAACCCCGACCGCCGCACGAATCTTGGCTTCGATTTCCTGTGCCATCGCCGGGTTGTCTTTGAGGAACTTGCGGGTGTTGTCCTTGCCCTGGCCAATCTTCTCGCCTTTGTAGGCGTACCAGGCACCGGCCTTGTCGACGATCTTGTGGACCACGCCGAGCTCAATGATTTCGCCTTCGCGTGAGATGCCTTCGCCATACAGGATGTCGAATTCAGCCGTGCGGAACGGCGGCGCAACTTTGTTCTTCACCACTTTCACGCGGGTTTCGGAACCAATCACTTCTTCGCCAGACTTGATGGCACCAGTGCGGCGAATATCGATACGCACCGAGGCGTAGAACTTCAGGGCATTGCCACCGGTGGTGGTCTCGGGGCTACCGAACATGACGCCGATCTTCATGCGAATCTGGTTGATGAAGACGACGATGGTATGCGAGCGCGAGATGGTCGCGGTCAACTTGCGCAGCGCCTGCGACATCAGGCGTGCTTGCA
>JAYVUH010000487.1:0-3503 GCA_043788115.1 Burkholderiales bacterium | reverse complement strand
CCAACACGCGCTTGGGTGCCGCGTACGAGTATCGCTCCAATGACTCAGACATCGCGCGTTACGCATACACGAGCCATCGCTACACGCTACGCGTCCAGTACGTCTACTAAATGCTGCAAATACGGGCTCACTACAAAAAGACGACACAATATCGACCAGTTGAGAATTCGCCCTTACACCGAGGTGACGCAAGACACTTTGCCATCGTTTTTCTATGGCGTTTACAACCGTTGTAAAACAAACCTATATAACCCACGACGCAATCAGCATGATTCTCCTACTCGACACACGTTCGCTAACGCGTTATCTTAAATTTAAATCTAAAATACCTCGGATACTACGGCGCGACTATGTCAGCTTCATTTCATATTTGTGACAAGGCTCATGGTCATCTGGAATATGGCGTTCTACGCTCAAACCCAGCGTCACGTTCAGACCTCGGTGGCGCTAAGGCTCGCATTAAATGAAACAGGATCAGACACAGCCCTCCGCCACCTCGCTGGGGTCGGCAGAAATGGCGCGGCACAAGATCTTGGACGATCTCATCAGCGAGATGGGGCGGTCGCTGGAGAGACGACACGATCCGCAATATGTGTCCCGCGTGTTGACCATGCTCGCCGAGCACTTCCGCGGCGCACGCATTGTCAACTTCCTGCCGATTCTAATTCGTAAGAAGGCGGCCGACTATTTGGCGACGGCGAGCCGGACATCGCCTACGGCAAAGGCACCAACCGCCACACATTCGATCGGCGAGCGCCCTGATGGCGGGGCCCACTGAAATGGTAACCGCCCGGGCAGATACAGACGTCGCACACGCTCAACTGGTTAACCATTGCTTCGCGTATTAGAGGTCACTGTTTCCCATGCCACACGCTCTGCTCCCGCCGTTCGTCCTCGACCTGATCGCGAGGTTTGCTATCGATACGTCGGCCATGACGCTGCTTATCTTTGGCATGTATTACCGTCGATACCGCGACAAGGAGCTGGTCACTGCGGCGGCGCTGTTCAACGTGTTCGTATTTGCAGTGCTGACGGTGTTGTCAAGCGTTCAGTTCGGGTTTGGCGCGGGCTTCGGCCTGTTCGCGATTCTTGCACTGTTTACCCTGCGCTCCGAGCCGATCACCAAGATCGAGATCACGTATTTTTTCGGCAGCATGGCCATCGCTGTTATCTGCTCCGTGCATGGCACCACAATCAGCTTCGTAGCGGCTATAACCGGGCTCGTCTTGCTTGGCGCCTACATTATTGATCACCCACTGATTCTGCGGTCGGTTGACAATCTAAAGGTCACGCTCGACAAGATTGACGTGCAGCTGGTGGCTGATCAGCCACTGATGCGCACTGATCTGGCCAGGCGCCTTGGAGTAGAGGTGCTGTCCTATCAGATCCTCTTCCTGGACTACGTAAACGACATAGCCACGATCAGGGTCTACTCCCGAAGGCATAAGGGTCATTAATCGTGAGCGCTCGCGAAAGCCCCGGGCGGGCACTGACCACAGCCGCGTCGAAGGCACTGCGCGCGAAGTCGCGCGGCGTACGCCCTGGCACGCCCGATGCCGCATCCCGCTCGCGACCGGCGACTACCAGTCCGGCGCCAAAGGACTGGCTGGTGGCTCCGTTCGCGTCGATCACGCTTCCGCAGCTGAATGCCAAGGCGGCGATGCTCGAGCGTCTGGACAATAAATATGTGATCCAGGAGGCCGTCTTGCAGCAGGCGGTCACCCTGCTGGCGCCGCACTTCGATGTGCTTGAGATAGACGGTAAGCGTAATTTCACCTACGAGACCCGCTATTTTGATGACGCGCAACACACGAACTATTTTGATCATCACCGCGGCAAGCGCCTGCGCTGTAAAATCCGCGTCCGCCGATACCTGGATGCGCAGACGTGTTTCGTCGAGGTGAAATTCAAGGATAAGCGAGGCATCACGGTCAAGAAGCGACTGGAATACTCCATCGACAAATTCGAGTCGCTGGACACGCGGGCGATGGCGCTGATTCAGGCGGCATACCGTGAGTTCTTCGGACGCGAGTTGCATCCGGTCCTGCAACCGGTGCTGGACATCAGCTATCGCCGAATCACGCTGGTGGCCAAAGCGGGTGGCGAGCGTATGACCATCGATTCGGCCTTGGTTTTTTCGCGCACTGATCGATCGCACCCCATTAGCGAGAACATATTCATAGTCGAGACCAAGTCAGCCAACGGGAACGGGATTGCGGACAAGATTCTGCGAGGCTTGCATCAACGCCCGACCAATCGGTGTTCGAAATACTGCGTTGGCGCGGCGCTGTTGGGCATTGTGCACAAGCACAATAATTTTCTGGCGACGCTGCGCAAATTGAACGCCACCGCACGCCCGGCCGTAGACCCGAAGTTCGGCCTCGTGCCTTCCCCGCGATGTTAGGCAGACTGCAGGAACGCCGATTTGGGGCTTCCCAAACGGAGCTATTGAGAAGGCATGCTCAATGGCAGGTGCTGGTCGGCGCCATTCTGGCATCTAACGTGGCGGCCGCGGGCCCTGTGAAATTCACCGCAACCGGGCGTCTGCACCTGGACTACGCCTACCATAAGTCGGATGTGGCGCAATTTGACAACCGGGCGTTGGTGCGCCGCGCGCAGTTTGGCGTGGAGGCGAAGTACCGCCATAACTGGTCAGCCAAGGCCGTCTACGACCTTGCCAGCGGTGGTTCCCTGAAAGACTCTTACCTGCAGTACAGCGGCTGGACGTTCGCCACGATCATCGTTGGGCAATACAAGGTTCCGTTTGGACTCGAACAGCTTTCCAGTACGAATGACCTGGCCTTTATCGAAAGGTCTCTGGCCAGTGAAGCCTTCACCCTGTCCCGCCGGAAAGCAATCGGGTTCGAGACCCATAGTGGCCACCATACCTTCTCCGCCATGAGATTTGCGTCGTCAATTGGCGGCGGCGGGGGGCAAGGCGTCGCGGCGCGATTCACCTACGCCCCGGTCGACGACGACGAAACCGTCGTCCATTTCGGGTTGGCCGCGACTGCCGAGCGTCCGATTGGAGCCGTTAATTTCGGGGCGCGTCCCGAATCCCTGCCGACGGATATGCGGCTGGTAAAGACCGGGAACCTGCAAGGGTTTGCCCGCGTCAGTCAGCTGGGCGTGGAAGCCGCCTGGCGGGACGGGCCGCTCTCGTTGCAGGCGGAGTGGATGGATTCTTATCTCAGCCCTGGCCCTGGCCCTGGCGCACCGGACGCCAATTTCAAGGGCTGGTACGTCGCAGGCAGTTGGATACTCACCGGTGAGTCGCGCGACTATCATGAAGGCGTATTCAAGGACATCACCTCCGACAGACCCGCCGGTGCATGGGAAATTGCCATGCGCTTCAGTCGCCTCGACCTCGACCATGGTTTGGTCCTGGGCGGCAAGGAAGACAATCTCACACTCGGCCTGAACTGGTACTTCCGCGACTACGCACGCGTGATGGCCAACTACATCAAAGTAAAGAGTGACCGGCGTGGCATTTCCGACAACCC
>JAYVUH010000486.1:0-2782 GCA_043788115.1 Burkholderiales bacterium | reverse complement strand
AGGCACTTTTGCCTCAAATGCCGCGCGCACACTTGAGTTTCAAGTTTCAGTTGGCGGGATAGCGAGCGCGCCGTGATTGCACTACTGTGCCGCCGAAATAACCTCTGTGCCGTCGCCCTCTTTCTTCTGTGGCTTGACGAAGTCTTCACGCGAGACGCCCAAGTATTTTGCAATCGGACACGCCACAAGCACCGAGGAATAGATGCCGAAAACGATGCCGATGGTCAGTGCAAGGGCAAAATAGAACAGGCTTGGTCCGCCCAGCAACAGCATGGCGATGACCATCATCTCAGTCAGCGTGTGCGTGATTACCGTGCGTGAAATCGTGCCGGTGATAGCGGCGTCGAAAATTTCTTCGGTCGTTGCCTTGCGCATCTTGCGGAAATTCTCGCGCGCACGATCAAACACAACGACCGACTCGTTCACCGAATAGCCGAGTACAGCCAGAATCGCTGCCAATACCGGCAGCGAGAATTCCCACTGAAAAAACGCGAAGAAGCCAAGGATGATCACGACGTCGTGCAAGTTCGCGATGATTGTGGCAACGGCGAAGCGCCACTCGAAACGCATGGCGAGGTAAGCCATGATGCCGAGACAAACGACAAGCAATGCGATCGCGCCGTCATAGGCTAACTCCTTGCCGACCGTTGAACCAACGAACTGCGTGCTAACGATATTGGCGCTCTTGTCTTGTAGTTTCAAGATGACCCCAATTTTTCCCTTCAGTTCCTCGATTGCCTTGTTCTGATCCTGATTCTCTTTCAGGATGAGCGGCAGACGCAATTGAATATCCTGTGCGGATCCGAACTTAACGACGGTGATATCGGTGTAGCCCGCCTTGTTCAGCGCATCCCGAATCTCATCAGGCTGGACGGGCTTCTCGTAGCGCACTTCCATAAGTGCGCCGCCCTTGAATTCGATCGAGAAGTGCAGGCCCTTGGTCGACAAGAAAAACACAGCGAGCAAGAATGTGATGAATGAAATCGCATTGAAAATCAATGCGTGCTTCATAAACGGGAGGTTGCGCTTAAATCTAAAAAATTCCATTGCTGCTTCCTTTAGTGGTCACGCCTATCGCGCGCCGCGACTGTGAAATTCTGCTGACTGAACTAAGCCTTAACCGGCTTGTGCCATTGCACATTGCCGATCGACAGGCTTGGTACCTTCTTCTTGCCGCCATAGATCAGGTTGACGAGGCCGCGCGATACCATCACTGCCGAAAACACCGAGGTAAGAATGCCAAGACAATGGACCACAGCGAAACCTCGTACCGGGCCCGACCCCCAAATCAGCAGCGCCATACCGGCGATGAGTGTGGTGATGTTAGAGTCGATGATGGTGTCCAGTGCGCGCTCATAGCCTGTCTGAATCGCCATCTGCGGGCTCATGCCGTTGCGCAATTCTTCGCGAATCCGCTCGTTAATCAGCACATTGGCGTCGATCGCCATACCGAGCGTGAGGGCGATAGCGGCAATGCCCGGCAAGGTTAAAGTCGCTTGCAGCATCGACAATAACGCGACCAGGAACATCAAGTTGGCCGCGAGAGATAGGACCGACACCACGCCAAACAACATGTAGTAGACCACCATGAACACCGAGATCAACGTGAAGCCAAGCACCAGTGAGTTCTTGCCCTTGGTAATGTTCTCGGCACCGAGGCTTGGGCCGATGCTGCGCTCTTCGATGATTTTCATCGGCGCGGCCAACGCGCCTGCGCGAAGCAGCAGCGCGAGGTTCTTCGCTTCCAGTGATGTACCTACACCGGTGATCCGAAACTGCGGACCAAATTCGCCTTGGATGGTTGGCCAGCTCAGCACTTCGGGCTTGCCCTTTTCACTCAAGATCATGGCCATTCGCTTGCCCAGATTCTCGCGCGTGTTCTGCGTCATCACGCGGCCACCAGCGCCGTCCAGACGAACGTTGACCGACGGCCGGCCATTTTCATCGAACCCAGGCGTCGCATCAGTGACCTTGTCGCCGGTAATGATGATGGCCTTGCGCACAATAACAATTTCACCGCCGGCACCAACCATTTTTTCGGTATTGAAGGGCGCTGGTTCGGTACGGAAGCGTTCGAATGATCCACCGCTCATGTGCTCCTCGGCAGTCATCCGAAACTCGAGTGTGGCGGTACGACCAATCACGTCCTTTGCCCGCGTCGGATCAAGCACACCAGCCAGTTGAATCAGAATCCGATCGGCGCCTTGTTGCTGCACGATCGGCTCTGAGACGCCGAGTTCGTTGACACGCTTACGCAGCGCGGTGATGTTCTGCAGCAGCGCAGTTTCCTGCAGCTTCTTCAAGGTCTCTGGCTTCATGGTGACGTTCAGTACCATCTCTTCCCCAGACAGTGATTGCTTGAGCGTCATCTCAGGGTACTGGTTGCCGATCTCTTTGACAGCCTTTTCTGACTCTGCTTTCTCCTTGAAGCGCACCACGACTGAATCTTTTGCGAGGTCGCTGCCGCGAGAAATCCCTGCATAGAAAATTTTCTTGTCGCGCAGGAGGCTGCGCGTTTCGCCAACGTAACGATCTACCGCCTGATCGACGGCTGCCTTCATATCGACTTCCATCAGGAAATGCACGCCACCGCGCAAATCGAGGCCGAGATACATTGGCAATGCGTTAACTTTCGCCAGCCACGCGGGTGAATTAGACATTGCAAACAGGGCGGCAATGTAACCCTCGCCAAGATCTGCTTGCAGCACATCCTTTGCCTTGAACTGGGTATCGGTATCCTTAAACTTGAGCTTGAGTGATTCGCCTTCGAGCAGGACCTCAG
>JAYVUH010000485.1:0-2392 GCA_043788115.1 Burkholderiales bacterium | reverse complement strand
GCCTCGGCGCTCACGGTATGCGCCTGCACCTGCGACGACCATATGCCAACGGTGCGGGTCGGCAGCGCGCGCGGTTCGGCATCAACGTAGACGGGTTCGCGGTCTTCGGCAGCCAGCTCGAGCTGCCCGGCACCCACGTCAGTCCAGATGGTGGCCATTCGCGGCAACTCACGCTGGGTGACAAACTGGTTGTCCTGATCGACGATCAGAAAACGGCGGTCGTGCTTGAGTCCGCGTGCGGTACTGGTCGCTTCGTCGAGGCTAATGCCGCCAAGACCCTTGACCGGATAGATGTGGATGCCGGAGAGTGTGATCGACATTTTTCGCGTCCCCAAGAAGTCTTGTCGTCCGTTGGATTCATGCTAACGTTATGTTGCGCGTCGCCAAGTCTTTGCGTTTTCTAGCGACGTGGGAAGCATTATGCCGTTTTCGCTGGTTAACCTAGAATCCTCAGTTGGACGGGTGTGAGTGTGCGTTTTTGCGGCTTTCTGGCAAGACGCGACGACGAAGCAGGCTTTACCCTGCTAGGAGGAGCAACGCTGCCAGGGAGCTGCAAAAGCGTGCAATCACACCCGTAGCGTTGTCACCCAAATGGTGAACGGCCAGAACGCGGTGATCCTCAAACATATCAAGCGCCTATTGGTTAAGATAAGCGGTCAACTGAGGATTCTAGGTTTAAGACTCTGACGTTACGTGATGGCAAAGGGGAGCACCAAATGATCGACTGGGTAAAGAAACTTACCGGAGAATTAATCGATATCGTCGAGTGGCTCGACGATTCGTCTAACACGCTTGTGTATCGTTTTGAGCGTCACAATAACGAGATCAAATACGGCGCCAAACTAACCGTACGCGAAGGCCAGATGGCCGTCTTCATCAACGAAGGCCAGCTAGCGGATGTGTTCAAGCCAGGCATGCACACGCTGACCACGCAGAACATTCCGATTCTGTCCACATTGCAAGGTTGGAAGTACGGATTTGAGTCGCCCTTCAAGGCCGAGATCTACTTCGTCAATACACGCAAGTTCACCGATCTGAAGTGGGGAACGCCGGGACCGGCGACCATGCGCGACAGCGAGTTCGGCATCGTGCGTGCGACCGCGTTCGGCATTTACACCATCCGTGTGAAAGACGCCGGTATCTTCATCAAGGACATCTCCGGTACCGAGGGGCGCTTCACCACCGAGCAGATTCAAGAGAACCTGCGCGGCAAGATCGGGCTTCGTATCAAAGAGGTGCTGCCAGAGTTGGGCCTTTCGATTATCGACCTCGAAGCGAAAGTGACGCTAATGGGCCAGATGCTGAAAGATCGCATCGGGCCTGACTTTGAGGCGATGGGGCTCGAGCTCTGCGAAGTGCAGGTGCAAGACGTCGGCCTGCCCGAGGAAGTTGAGAAAGCCATCGATAAGCGCGGCGCGATCGCGGCCGTGGGTAATCTCGCGGCCTATACGCAATACGAAACGGCGAGCGCGATTCATGATGCCGCCACCACGCCAAATTCTGCCGCGGGTGCCGGAATGGGCTTGGGCGCGGGCATCGCGATGGGTGCCGGCATGGTCGGGCAAATGGGCATGGCTGCTGGGCAAATGAATACCACCGCGCCGCCACCGTTACCGACCGCAACCGCCTTCCACGTTGCCGTTGGTGGCGCACAGACCGGGCCGTTCGACATGAGCGCGTTGCAAGCGCAAGTGTCGGGCGGCAAACTCAATCGCGACAGTCTTGTTTGGAAGACCGGCATGGCGCAGTGGGTGAAGGCGGGGGAGGTGAACGAGTTAGGGGGCCTCTTTGCCAATTCGCCGCCTCCGGTTCCGCCGGCCGCGTAAGTACTATTCGGCGGCCGTGCGGGGCCGCCGCCGTTTCACCCGAGCCCTCAGGCCATGATGGAAAACCCCAACGCCTCACAGACGACGCTCGACGCGATGACCGACAAAGTGCGGGCGTTTCCGTGCCGCTCGTGCGGCGCGAAACTCTCGTTCTCGCCCGGCACCACCTCACTTAAGTGCGATTTTTGTGGCGCGGTCAATGACTTCGATGAGAAGACGGACATCGTCGAAGAGCTTGATCTCGACGACTGGATGCGCACACTAGCCGCCACACACGAGACGCACGAACAGGAGCACGTCAAGTGCAAAAACTGCGGTGGCGAACAAACGCTCGCCGCAAATCTATTTGCGACCGCGTGCGTTTTTTGCGGTACGCCCATCACCAGCCAAAGCTACGCGCAACGCCTGATCAAGCCGAAGTCATTGGTGCCGTTCAAAATCACCAGACTGCAGGCGCAGGACAAATGGCGCGCGTGGCTGAAAGGATTGTGGATGGCACCGAGTGCGCTGAAGAAATACGCGCAGAGTGACGGCGGTATCAAAGGGCTCTACGTGCCGTATTGGAC
>JAYVUH010000484.1:0-8840 GCA_043788115.1 Burkholderiales bacterium | reverse complement strand
AAACTGCGGTAGCGCATCACGTACAGAATGGGCGCGAAGGTCTCGTGATGTACACACGCTGACTGGGCGGGCATTTCCACAATCGCCGGCGTGACGTAGTAGGCTTCGGAGGCCGACGCAAGCGCCACGCGCTCTCCTCCGGTAACAGTACCGCCCTGCTCGCGAGCAGACTTGAGTGCGGCTTGCATGTTGTCGAACGCCAGTTGATCGATCAACGGACCGATCAACGTACCCGCGTCCAAGGGGTTACCGATCTTCGACGCGGCGACACTTTGATATGCCGCCTTCAGCTTGGTCACGACGGTGGTGTAGACATCTTCGTGCACAATCAATCGTCGAAGCGTCGTGCAACGTTGGCCGGCGGTGCCGACCGCTGAAAAGACAGCAGCGGGTACGACCAACGCCAAGTTTGCCGACGGCGTGACAATCGCTGCGTTGTTGCCGCCGAGTTCGAGCAGGCTGCGTCCCATGCGCGCCGCCACGCGCGTCGCAACCGCGCGACCCATGCGCGTGGAGCCGGTGGCAGATACCAGCGCCACGCGTGGATCATCCACCAATACTTCACCTACATCGGCGCGACCGATCAACACTTGCGAAAGGCCGCTCGGTACCGCATCGCCCGCGCGATTGAACCGGCTGATGGCGCGCGCCAGCAGCGCCTGACATGCCAGCGCCGTCAATGGCGTTTTTTCGGAGGGCTTCCACACCACGCTGTTGCCGCACACCAGCGCCAGTGCGGTGTTCCATGCCCATACTGCAACGGGAAAATTGAAGGCGCTGATGATGCCGACGGTGCCCAGCGGATGCCATTGCTCCATCATGCGGTGCTTGGGACGCTCGGTGGCAATTGTGAGGCCATACAACTGGCGGGAAAGTCCCACGGCAAAGTCGCAGATGTCGATCATCTCCTGCACTTCTCCCAGGCCCTCTTGTGAAATCTTGCCTGCCTCGATGGTCACTAACTGGCCGAGCGCAGCCTTATTGGCGCGCAACTCCTCTCCAAACAGCCGCACCAACTCGCCGCGCCGGGGTGCCGGGACGTTGCGCCAGACGAGGAACGCCGCTTGGGCGGCGGTGATCTTTTGTGTCACTTGCTCTGCTGTGTCAGCGCGCAAGTTGGCGAGAACCAAGCCGTCAATCGGCGAGCGTACTGTTATGCCGCCACTCGCCACGGCGTCTAGTTCAACGCCAAGCGAGGCAAGAATGTCGTTAGCTATTGTCTTCGTCGCGCTCATGCGTAAAACTTTCCATAGGGGTTAGCGAGGAACTGCGGAAGGGTCACTGATTCCTGACGCACGAACCCGCGACCTTTCAGTTCACCCTTTGCGAGCAAATCGACCATGGTGCAGATACCGGACGCCGTGGTGAGTTGAATCGCGGATAGCAGTTTGCCACCAACTTCCTTGGCGTATATTTTCTTGGCGAAGCTCTCTTGCGATAGCCGCCCATCGCGTTGGCCGCTGACCGATACAAACACCAGCACGACGTCCTGATAGGTCATCGGAATCGCTGTTTCCATGACGTCCTTCAGCAGCTCACGGCGTTTGCCAAGCCCCAGATCATTGAGCAGGATTTTCATGATTCCGCAGTGACCGGGATAGCGGACGGTCTTGTAGTTGAGGTTCTGTACCTTGCCTTCCAGTGTTTCGCACAAAGTGCCCAAGCCGCCCGAAGTATTGAACGCCTCGTAGTCCAGCCCGTCGAGCGCAAAGTGCTCGAGCTCTTCTAGGGGCGGCGTCTCGCGTGCCTTGCCGTCGATGATCGCTTCGCAAGGGTTTAGGTACTCGTTGATGAGGCCGTCAGTGCTCCACGTCAGGTTGTACTTCAGCGCATTGGTCGGGTAGATCGGGAGCGCGCCGACGCGCATGTTCACGTCGCGCAGGGATTCAAACTTCTTGGCCAGATCGTAGCCGACCACTGAGATAAAGCCCGGCGCCAATCCACACTGAGGCATGAATACCGTATTCGCGTCCTTGGCGATATCCTTGACGATGCGGGTGCTTACGACGTCTTCAGTCAAATCAAAGTAGTGCGCGTTCAATGAATGTGCCAGTTTGGCGAGGACCGGCGTCAGGTAGAACGGGCAAGCGGAGAGGATGACGTCGGTGCCCTTGAGTGCCGCCTCGAGATTCTCAGTGGCTACATCCGCGACGTGGATGCTGGCACCCAATGCTTGCATGGGCGCAAGGCGCTCGGCGTCTTTGTCGACGACCGTGACTTTGTAGCCGCCGAGCGTGTTGAATAGGGTGACGATGGCTTCGCCGATCTTGCCTGAGCCGATGAGTGCGATGTGTAGCATGTTCTGTTCCTTGAGCGATTTGTCTGTCAAAGAGTCTATAGATAACGCATGTCAAATCGAAGCAGCAAAATTAGCAGAAAGATGGGTAAAATTAACCAAAACGCTGTTACCCATTATCATAGTGTGCGAAATGAAGGGAATTGATATGAACAATCCACCCAAATCAGTAACGAAAGGCGAGTTGGCGTTGTTGTCGCTGCTGACGCAGGATGCCCGCAAAAGCGTCGCCGAAATTGCCCGCGAGCTCGGGCTGGCCCGTGCGACGGTTCAAGAGCGAATCCGTCGATTGGAAGAGGGGGGTGTGATCGAGGGCTACACGGTGCGGCTGAATCCGGCGTATTCGAGAAGTCGGGTAACGGCGCATACGCTGGTGCGTATCGACGCTAGGAAGGCCGATGGGCTCTATGCCAAACTGAAAAAGCACCCCGCGGTCAGCGGCATCTACGCCATCGCGGGTGAGTACGACATGCTGGTGGTGCTACAGGCCGAAACCACGACAGAACTTGACGAAACGCTCGATGCGCTGGGCAAGCACGACGGCGTGGAGCGCACGCAGACTTCAATCGTGCTCAGCGTGAAGTACGAGCGCTAAGCTGGTTTGGCAATTTGAAACACGCCTATTGGCGGGCACTTTCAAGCAATTTTGTTCGAAAGTGCCCGCCAATGCTAGGGTTTTAACTTCCTTGAATGCTCAGTGGAAGAACAAATACGCCACCCAGATGGCGGCGACCACACCGGCAAAGTCTGCCAGCAAGCCGTAGCTGATGGCATAGCGCGTCTTGGTGATGCCCACCGCGCCGAAGTAGAGCGCGATGATGTAGAACGTGGTGTCAGAGGAGCCTTGCAGGATGCTGACTAGGCGGCCGACAAATGAGTCGACGCCGTAGGTCTTCATGGCTTCAATCATCATCGCGCGGGCGCCGGAGCCGCTGACGGATTTCATGATCGCGGTGGGCAGCGCCCCGGTGAAATCGGTGTTGAATCCCATCATGCCAAACAGCCACGTGAAGCCATCAACAACCATGCCCAAGATGCCGGAATTGCGCAGCACACTGATGGCAACCAGCATACCAACCAAGTACGGAATAATGGTGATCGAGGTTTGGATGCCACCCTTTGCGCCCTCGATGAAGGCTTCGTAGACATTGATCTTCTTGATCAGCCCGCCGCCGAGAAATACAACAATCACTGACAGTAAGATGAGATTCGCCGCGACCTTGGAAAACGTCTGGATCTCCTCGCGCGTCATCTGCGTGCTCATGTACCAGACGGTGGCCAGAATGACGGAGGTCATGCCGCCGAGCCAGGCAAAGATGACGGGATCCAGCAGCCGGATTCGTTGCTTGAGTGCGACGGCAACAAACGCGACGAAAGTGCCGGCGAACGTTGCGATCAGTGTCGGGATGAAGATGTCCGAGGGATCCTTGGCACCGAGTACCGCGCGCTGCGCCATCACCGTGAGTGGAATCAGTGTCAAGCCGGCGGTCTGCAATACGAGAAACATTAATTGCGCGTCGGTCGCTTCGTCCTTGTTTGGATTTAGCTCCTGTAAGGCGGCCATCGCTTTCAAACCGACCGGCGTCGCAGCGTTGTCGAGCCCCAAGAAGTTGGCCGAATAGTTCATGACCATCAAACCGGTGGCGGGGTGGCCCTTTGGTACGCCGGGAAATATGCGAGAGAAAAACGGCGCGATGATCTTGGCGACGAAATCAATTGCGCCCGCTTTTTCACCCACGGTGAGAATGCCGAGCCACAACGTCATCACGCCCGCCAGCGGGAGTGCAATTTCCATTACACCGACCCGCGCTGAATCAAACGTACCGTCTACGATGCGCTTGAAGACCTCGGTATCGCCGAAAAAAACGAACTGGATGAGAGCCGCGATGAAGCCGACGATGAAAAATCCTGCCCACAGGTACGTCAGTGCCATGCGTCGTTACCCCTCAAACATTTTCTTGATGCCAGTGATCCCGCGAGCGTGCCTCGTGCGTGCGGCGTTCCTACCACCGCGCTACTTGATGCGAATCCACAGCGGTGCAAATTTGTTATCGGCGCGATGTACCAATTGCACATTGGCGCGCGTTACCCACGGGATAACTTGGCGGTGCAGCGGAATGACGTGGATGTCGCGTTGAATGATCGACACGGCCTCGTTCATCATCGCCTGACGTTTCTTCATATCCATTTCGGTTTCAGCGGACTGAATCAAGCGATCAACCTCGGTGTTTTTGAAGTTGCCATAGTTGGTCTCACCCGCGCCTTTGCCGTTGTTGCTGTGAAACAACGGCTTAAGCGTAAACATTGCATCACGGTTGTTGTCGCCCCAACCCTGCATGCAGACTGTGAATTCCTGTTTGGGGGTGCGCGCAAAATACTGGGCTTTGGGCATCGCATCGACCTTCACATTGAGACCGATGCGCGCCCACATGCCTGCCAGCGCGACGCAGATTTTTTCGTCGTTCACGTAACGGTCGTTCGGGCAGTGCAGGGTGAAGCCGAAGCCCTTCGGGTAGCCAGCCTCAGTGAGCAATTTGACCGAGGCGGCAACGTCGTATGGCAACCGCTTTTCGAACGATACGGGAATGCCCTCACCCTTCGGATTGGGCAGCGGTATTGCCGTCGGCGTGGAGAGGCCGCGCATGACCTGTGTCTTGATGGCCTCGATATCGATCGCCTGATACATCGCTTGGCGGACGCGCTTATCCTTGAACGGATTCTTGCTCTTGACGTCGGTAAACAGCGCCTCGTCGCGCGCCTGATCCATGGCAATGGTGATCACGCGCAGCTCATCGCCGTCCCATATCTTCAGGTCGCGGTCGGTCTTGAGACGCGCAATATCTTGGGGACTCGGGTCGAGTACCAAGTCGAGTTCACCAGATTTGAGAGCGGCCATGCGCGTCACATCGCTGGTGATCGGCCGATACTCAATGCGCTCAATGTTGCTTTCGTAGCGCCCTTCCTTGACGCCCCACCAATCCGGGTTTTTGACGTGCACGGTCTTCACCCCCGGCTCGGCCGACACGAGTTTGTACGGGCCTGTTCCCATCGCATTGCGCGAGGCGAAGGTGACTTCCTTAGTCGTGAAGTCCTGCGGATTCACAGCATTGTTCTTTTCCGCCCACTGACGGCTCATGATCGGCACCTCAGAAATCGAAATCAGACTCACCGGGTTGGGGTGCGGTGTGGTGAACTCGACCGTGAAGTCATCAATTTTGCGCGGCGTGCCGGATGGCTGCGCGTAGGTCTTGTACTGGCGCGATTTAGCCGCGCGCTCGAACGAAAACACGACATCGTCAGCGGTGAACGGCGTGCCGTCCTGGAACTTGACGCCCTTGCGCAAAGTGACGATGCGTTTGGTCGGGCCGACGACTTTGCTTGACACGGCCAGCCACGGTGTTGGCGACATGTCCTTGCCCGGCTGGAACAACCGCTCATAAACGAGACCGTTGATGGACTTGGTAAAACTCTCGTCTTGACCGTGGGGATCCTGGGTCGTGGCATCGCCTTTGGTGGACCAGCGGAAGGTTTTGGCGTCGGCGGTCCAGACGCTAAGCGCCAGAGACGCGCCGGCAGCAGTGACGATGACGCGGGAGATCAATGTGGTTCGCATGGGTGGTTGCGCGATGGCTAGGTTAAAAAGGTCGCCGTCTAAGGGGGAAGGCGGCTTGCCGACGGTGGACACAACCCGCCGACCAGTCAAGTTTGCGGCAAGGCTAGATATTAGTCCAAGCCGCGCGGTTTGGTATTAAATTGGTATTATTGGAATCTGACCGTTGAGCTTTGCCGCGAGTGTTGGCAGAACACCTCGGCAGAGCGACCAATTGCGCGGTAATCCTTCGAAGTCCGGGAGCCATGAAAAAGCCAGCCTCGCCAGCATCCAAGAGTTTCAGGTTCAATGCAAGGGACAGTTCTCCCCTATATGTCCAACTCGCCCGTCGTATCGAAGCGGCGATTCGTGACGGTGAATATCAAGTCGATCAGGCGTTGCCCTCAGAGCGTTTGCTGTCCGAATCGCTGGGTGTTTCCCGCGTGACCGCGCGCAAGGCGATTGATCAGTTGGTGGAGCAAGGATTGATCATTCGCCGCCAAGGGTCTGGAAACTACATCGCGCCCCGCTTCGAACAGCCGCTCTCCAGACTCACCAGTTTCTCTGAGGAGCTTTCGCGGCGCGGCTACAAGCCGACCTCAAGATGGCTCAAACGCGTCATCACGCTGCCTGCGCCGGATGAGCAACTCAGCCTCGCGATTGCCTCGACCACCAAGGTCGCACGACTCGAGCGCCTGCGCCTCGCCGACGATGTTGTGATGGCCTATGAGATCAGCGTCCTGCCGGCGAGCGTTGTCGCCAAGCCTGCGCAGGTCGAAGGCTCGTTGTATAAGTATCTTGAGGGTCGCAATCAGGTGCCCGTGCGTGCCCTCCAGCATATCCGCGCGCTGAATGCACCGGACAAGCTCGCGAAACAACTTGGCATTTCGCCCGGACAAGCCGTGCTGTTTATCACCCGTGTTGGCTACAACGCTGAAGGTCGTGCGGTCGAGCTGACGCATTCCTACTGTCGCAATGACTACTACGATTTTGTCGCCGAGATGCGCCGCGAGTAATGGCTGACACCACTTGCACCATATACGCAGGCAACATCCTCACGCCGGGCGGCTTCGTCGCTGGCAGCTTGGCGGTCGCGGCTGACGGCCGTATCGCGTCTATCGACGGCACACCGATTGACGCGTCACGGGTGCGCGACGCGGTGACGCCGATCCTCTTACCGGGCTTCATCGATTCGCACGTTCACGGTGGCGGCGGGCGCGACACCATGGAAGGCGGCGACGCGGTAACCAAGATTGCGCAGAGCCACGCCCGGCACGGCACGACGTCAATGCTGGCGACCACCATGACCGCGCCGGCGGGTGACCTCGATACTGCGTTTGCCGCGCTGCGCGGCGCCTGCCAAACGCGTCCCACCAACGGTGCGCGCGTGCTGGGCGTGCATCTCGAGGGGCCGTATATCAACGCCGCGATGCTCGGTGCGCAGCCCGACTTCGCTCGTCCCTTGCTGCGTGACGAGCTGATGCGCCTGCATGCCATCGCGCCAATTCGGTTGATCACGTTGGCGCCGGAAGTGCCCGGCAATATGCAGATGATCGATGCACTGGTTGGTGCGGGCTTTACCGTCCAGCTTGGCCATACGGCCGGCAGTTTCGAAGACGGCGTTGAGGCCCTCAAGCGAGGCGCCAAGGGCTTCACGCATCTGTATAACGCGATGACCGGCATGCATCACCGCAAGCCTGGCATGGTTGGCGCGGCACTGGCGCAGGCCGAATACGCTGAGATCATTCCTGACCTCCTGCACGTGCATCCCGGTGCCATTCGCGTCGCGTTGCGCGCGATACCAAAATTATTTTGCGTCACCGACTCAACCGCGGCTTCCGGGATGCCCGACGGCGAGTATCGCTTGGGCCGGCACACCGTTACCAAGTGCTTGGGTGGCGTGCGCCTTGCGGATGGAACGCTGGCTGGTTCTACGCTGACGATGGACCAGGCATTGCGCAATCTAGTCGAGCAACTCGGACTCGATTTGGTCGATGCATCGAATCGGGTATCGACCAACACGGCTGACTATCTTGGGCTTAGCGATCGCGGCCGCTTGCGTGTCGGGGCGTGGGCTGACATCGTCGTACTTGATCGCGACCTAACGATCAATGCTGTCGTGGTCGAGGGGAACCTCATCACATCGGCATGAACAACCAACCTATCCGTCATGAATAACAGTCAAATGTTGAACGAGGCGCGTGAAGCGCCGGCCGCCATTGCGCGCCAACTGGCCGAGCAGCCCGTCACCTACCGCGAATTCGGCGCATGGCTGCGCGCAAACTCACCGACGTCGGTTCTGACTATCGCGCGTGGAAGCTCCGATCACGCCGCGCACTTCATGGCGTATCTGATCATGGCGCGGCTCGGCCGTTTGGTGACGTCACTGCCGATGTCGTTGATCACGCTCTATCAGTCGAGTATCCAAACTAACGGACTGCTGGCAACGGCGTTTTCACAGTCTGGTCAGAGTCCGGATTTGGTGGCACCGATGCAGTTTTTCAAAACCGGAGGTGCGGCTACTGCGGCGTTCGTCAATGACGCCGCCTCGCCGCTCGCTGCGGCGTCCGACTGGGTATTTCCGCTTTGTGCCGGAGAAGAAAAGAGCGTTGCCGCGACCAAGAGCTTTATTGCACAACTAGTGGCTGGCGCGCGCGTCACTGCGGCGTGGCAGCAGGATGCGTCGCTGGAAGTGGCCATCAACAATCTGCCCGAAGCGCTCACGCGGGCGGCAGCGGCAGATTGGTCGGCGGGCATCGAGGTCTTGAAAGACGCCGAGCAAATGTTCGTGATCGGTCGCGGCCCCGGCCACGCGGTTGCGCTGGAAGCCGCACTCAAGTTCAAAGAAACCTGCGTTATTCAAGCTGAGGCATTCTCAGGTGCCGAGGTTAAGCACGGGCCGATGGCATTGATCGATCGCGGTTATCCGCTATTGGTGCTTGCGCCGCGCGGACC
>JAYVUH010000483.1:0-2296 GCA_043788115.1 Burkholderiales bacterium | reverse complement strand
TTGCAGTTTTTCGGCACGGCGGATTTCAACGGCGATGGATTCCTCGATATTGTCTGGATTCGCGCCGACAACACGACCACGGTTTGGCTGACGAGTGGCGACAATTTGCCGCTGACCGCGATCACCAGCGCAGGAACCATCCCTGCGGGCTACACGCCGATTCAGCCGTAACACGGTTCGCGCGAGACTAGCTCCCGCGAATCTTCAGCGTCTTCTCAACGTCACGCGCCAGCTGAGAAAAATGCTGACGTGTGGCAGTATCGGTGGCGCGTTGCCCGCCTGAGAGCAACATCGCCTTGACGTCTTTCAGGCTCTGCAATGCAGCAGGCCGCAAGTCGATCAGCAGATCGGTTTGCGCCGCGGACAGCATGAAATTGAAACTCTTGAAGCGCTGCGCCTCACCTGAAAAGGCCTTGAGATGTTCGACAAATTCGCGTTGCAACTCACGCCTGAAAATGTCCGCTTTCGGTTGCGCTGCGAAGGTCTCACGAAAGAGGCTGCGTTGGATGAGTTGCAAGTAGCGGTAGGCCGTTAGGCCGGTACCCGGTGCGAGTGACTCAACATCCTCGAGTACACGAAATCGAACCGGCATCAACATTTCGGACAAGATGCGCTTTTGTGCATTGACTACCGGTGCCGTGACATCGACCATCGAGATCCTGTTCAGCACGTGCGGATCGACCAGCCACTTCGGCGTAACGAGAGCTTCGTCGAGGAGGAAACGGATGGCATCGCGTTGCTCTTGCGGCGTTGTTCGCGTGAACGTGTCGCCACCGCGTCCGCCAAGAAAACGCGTCTCACGAACGCCACCGATCATCTTGACGACTGAAATCAAATAACTCGAACGCTGACTGATCAGTCGTGAATACGTTTGCTCGAGCATCTCGTAGTCCTCGCCGAGTCGGGTCGTCGCTGGAATCAATTGGCCGGCAGCGCGTTCAAGCGAGGCGAGCGAAAGCCGCGTCGCTTCGATGCGCTCCCGCCCGATATTTTCCGTCAACACATCAGGATCTAGAAACGCCGCGTAGTCTTCGCCGCCAAATTTCAGCATGGGTTCATTGAGGTGCCGCGCAGCCATTTTGTCGAGGTCGGGAATCTCTTCGTCAGCAGTCTTTCTGCCGAGCGGCTTGTATCCCCACTCAATCGCGAACTTGTCGTATGGCCCGAGCTTGGGTACAAAGCTGCTCACGCCATCGTTCGGCTGTGCGACAGAGTTGAACCTGCCATACGCCATGATGGACGCGACCGTGCCGTTGGCGTCTGCAAAGGCGGGATTGCGAAGATCTTTCACCGAGTACGCTGTGGCCGCGCGATGGTTGTGGCGAAGGCCTAGCGTGTGACCAATCTCGTGCGTCGCAATTGAGCGCAACAGCTCTCCCATTACTTCATCGCTTAAGGGCAATTTTGTAACACGCTTGTCCGCCGCGCCCGCCTGGATGAAGTAAAGCTGCTCAATGAACTTCAGCAAATCGTGCCAGAAAATTACGTGGGCGGAAATCACTTCGCCGGAGCGCGGGTCTTTTACATGCGGCCCCATCGCATTGGCAATCGGCATGGCGACCCAGCGGATCACCGAGTAGCGCGTATCCTCGGGATCCCATAGCGGATCTTGTTCCTTGGTGGGCGCCATTTTCGCGACGATGGCGTTCTTGAAACCAGCCTGCTCGAATGCGATGTTCCAATCTTGCACGCCGTTCATCAATGGTTTGCGCCACTTCTCCGGCACCTCCTGCGCGATGTAGACCGTGATCGGTTTAACAGGCTCGGAGAGAGTGGCCGCCGGATCCTTCTTGTCAAGTCGGTATCGGGCGATGTATTCGCGGCCGCGCGTGCCGCTTCTTTCTCCTCCGTATTCAACAAATGCCTCGGTGAAATAGCCGACGCGATCGTCAGCAAAGCGACCCATCATCGGAGTTTCAGGCAGCATTGCCAGACTGTAGTGAACGATGGCGGTGCGCGATGGGTTGCGTGTCACTGTTGGCATTTGCGGAACGCCGCTGGCATTGAGCGCAGGCATTGGAAACGAGGCGAAGGTCAGCGTTGAACGAGCCTCAACGTTGCTCGGAAAAACTTTCACTTGGCTGATGAGGCTGCGCGATGGATCAACGCCGCCGAAGCCGGCCGGGCCGAGATTTCGCGCGTCGATCAGATCGCCGGAAGTCGAGAGCAGGATTCGACTCGCATCGATGACCGGCCATTTTTCTTTGGTTGGCGGCAGTTTGTCTTTTACTTCGGCGGCTGGCTTCGCGTCTTGTACGGCTTTCGCAGGCGGAGTTGCTGCCCCGCTTGTTTGTAC
>JAYVUH010000482.1:0-5864 GCA_043788115.1 Burkholderiales bacterium | reverse complement strand
CGGTCATCCAGCGAGCGCGTGAGTTGTTGGATCGCGGACTGCGTTTTTTCAACCGCAGCGCGTGCGGCGGGTGCCGGCCCAAGATCGCGGATCACGCGTGCTTTGGCGGCAGTGTATTCCTCGTCAGTCAGCGCGCCCTGTTTGTGTAGCTGCTGAAGTTTTTCAAGTTGCTCGGCCCAATCCATGATGTCTCCTTTGCGGGGGTTACGGCAGCGAAATCTCTGCATGGATCAAATGATGGGGTCGTCGGCGGCAAACGCAAACCGACAGACGACAGATTGCATACACGAACGCCCGAATTGCACCATCCGTCGATGAAGCACCCCCGCGCGGCTGGATGCGATGTTCACAAACCTGCCTCACCAAAGGGGCCTCGCCACCACGGTATAGGTCAGAGCCGACACGACAATCACCACTAGCCAAGCAAGCCAGACTGGGCGCGGCGTTTCAGGCAAAACCGCCTGAAGCTCCGCATCCGTGGCGGACTTTGTGCCGAAAATCATCGGCTTCACCAGATTTTCCCGCTTGACGAAGTGATAGAAGCCAATCGCCGAGAGGTGAAGCACAATGAGGCCGATGATGACATTCGAATTCAACTTGTGGAGTTTGGTTAACCAATCACTGATCTGTTTGGACACGGCATCGGCATACGGCCCGCGCATCAGGATGTCGTCGTCGGCAAACAGACCACTGGTCGCCTGAAACAGGATGAGCGCAAGTAACGCGACAACGGACAGGGCACCCATTGGATTGTGGCCAAGGTAGTGCTTGGTGTGTTGCGCATCAGGGCGCTTGATTTCGCGCATGTACTGCAAGACGGTCGACGGGCCGCGAACAAAGTTGGCAAAACGTGCATGCTGGCTTCCCACCACACCCCAGATGATGCGAAACAAAATCAGCCCCAGCGCGAAAAATCCCAGCCGCTGATGCCATTCCATCCAATTGCCGCCGAGCTTAGCCGATACGATCGAACCGACGATGGTCAGCACCAACAGCCAGTGAAACAGCCTGACGGGGAGATCCCAAACCCGGATCGAGGTCATGATTTACTTTGCAGGTTCGACGCGAAGCAACGCGCCGTCACTCGAATCTGTCAGCAGATAGATGTTGCCGTCCGGTCCATTGCGAACATCACGGATGCGACCCAGTTGGTTGGTGAACATGCGCTCTTGCGCCACCACCTTGTCACCATCGAGTGTGATTCGTACCACCATCTGCCCAGCGAGTGCGCCTACCAACGCGTTGCCTTTCCACTTCGGAAAATTGGTCGGGCGCTCGCCGCCGTTGCCGTCACTACCGACAAAGGCCATGCCGGATGGTGCGATGGATGGTACCCAAAGCACCAGCGGTTGCGCCATACCGGGCTTTTCGGTGCCTTCACCGATCTTAGTCGCAACACCGTAATTGACGCCATAGGTAATCACCGGCCAGCCATAGTTGGTACCGGCAACCATGATATTCACCTCGTCCCCTCCCTGCGGGCCGTGTTCATGCGTCCAGAGTTTGCCGCTGGTCGGATTGAGCGCCGCGCCCTGCATGTTGCGATTGCCGAACGTAAATATCTCGGGCTTGGCGTCCTTGGTTTTAACAAACGGATTATCCGGCGGCGCGCGTCCGTCATCAAACAAACGGATCGACTTGCCGGCGTGATCATTCAACAGTTGCGCGCGCTGATTTGCGCCCTTGGCGGGGCTATCGCCGCGGTCGCCGAAGGTGACGAATAGATAGCCGTCACGATCGAACACAATGCGCGAGCCGAAGTGAAATCCACGATCAGACTTCGGTGCCATTTTGAACAACACCTGCACGTCGGTCATGCGCGGTGCATCTTTGGGACCGCCGAGTTTGCCACGCGCCACCTCGGTGCCGTGTAGGCCAGCCTCGACGGCGTTGTAGGTCCAGTAGATCCAGCCGTTCTGCGCATACTTTGGATGTATCACCACATCCATCATGCCGCCCTGCCCCAGCTCGGTCGCTTTGGGTAGGCCGTCAATCGCTTTTTCCACCAGTTTGCCGCCTTCAATCACGCGCATGGTGCCGCGTCGCTCTGTCACGAGCATGCGCCCATCGGGAAGAAAAGCCAGCCCCCATGGATTGCTCAAGCCTTCGACCATCGTCACGACGTTGACCTTGTAGTCGTTGGTAGAGAGCGCCTTTGTCTTTTGCGCCAGCGCAGGTAGCGGCGTGGCCGCCGTCACTGCCAGCAGACTGATGCAAATGGCGGTCGCCATCGCATTGACGGTGGATCGACGGGATTTAGCTTGGTGGATCATGTGGTCCTTCGGTTTGGGAAAAATTGATGGTTGTCATGATTTCATCGGACGATGTCGCGCTAAAAGCGCAGAACACCGCCTAGATTCACGCTGCCACGTCGGCCCGGCGCGCTTTCGAAAAAACGCAGATTGGCTTCATTGACAATCACGCTGCCAGCGTATTTTACGTTGGCAAGATTATCACCCCGGATCGCAAAATCGATCTCGACCGGGTAACCAGTTTGCATCCATCGCAACGTCGACTGCGCGCGATATCGCAGACTCGCGCCTAGTGCGGCGAAACCCGCCGCAAACGCCGTGTTGGCGTCGTCAGCCGCAATGCGGGCGCGGGCAGTCAGGTCTGCTGCGATCGACATCCCCGCCGCGCCGCGCCCGACAGGATGCCAAACCACTTCGGCGAACAAATTCGCCCGTGGCACCGCCGGCATGGCGCTGCCCGCTGCAACGGTCCGTGCGGCGCTGCCAGAGCCAGCCACGTAGCGCTCGTCGACAACGGCTCGAATACCGGTTAGCGCGGCATAGGCCGACAACTGCGTATTCGGCTTCCAATCGACAGAAAATTCTGCCCCGCGCCGTGAAGTCGCCGCCGCGTTCTGAAACGTAGCGCGACCGCCGATCGAGCTCGCCTGCACGATCTCGTTTTGCGAACGGATATCGAACAACGCCAGCTTTACTGAAAATGCCTTCGTGATGTGCTTCACGCCGGCCTCCCACTGCCGCGTAGTACTTGGCTGTAGCGCCAAGTTGAGCCCACTCGTTTGATCCGGCTTGTATGCAAGCTCGGTCGCTGTCGGCGTCTCAACGCCACGCGAGGCGCTGATGTAGACAGACGTCGTCTCATTGGTCCGCCGCATAAAACCCAACGACGGCGTGACGGCGCTGTAGCGCACGGCACCAGAGTCATCAGGATTCCCGGCACGAATGAAATAATCGGTCACGTCGATACGAATGTCACTGCGACGCACACCGACGTGAAGCGAGTGTGCATCATCCACCACCCAATTCAGCACACCGAAAAAGTCGTTCGCCCGCTGCGTATTCAGCTCGTCGCGCCGCAGGTTGCCGCGCACACCGAGCTCGAGTACGCCCGTACGCTGCACAAAGTTCTCGAACCCTCTGCGGTCGTCCTCGGCGCGATCAAAGTCGGCACCAAGTGTCCAGGTGAGTTGTCCATGCTCATTGGTCGCGCGCAGCCCCACTCCCTGAAATCGACGCTGAAAATCAACAACGCCACCTGCGCTGGTCGCGGCGAGTTGCGAAGCAACCGACGTGGAGAGGAACTGCACCACGTCACGCGTCCCGCCGTACAGAATTGCCTTCCATTCCAGCCCCATCACCTGTGACGTCAGCACCGCACCGCCCTGCTGGTGACGAATCGACTTGCGGGTGTTGAACTGTGTGGCTGCGGTGGCGACCTGGCGCGGAGCAGCGTCGAACTGGGCGCGCGTAAGTCCGAGCGGGTCTTCAGTGTCGGGTTGCACAATGCGATTGCCCGTCAAGGTTAGCGAGGTCGATGCGGCCAGCGACATGTCGATGCGTGCATAGGTATGGTCGCGCTGAACGCGGCTGTGGTCACGATAGCCGTCGCTGAGAAGCCGCTGTGTGGCAATGAAGCCGCCTATCGTGTCATTGTGCTGCGATGACACGTCAGCGTGGATCGTCGTCACCGTGGTCGCATCAGCGCCACTGAGCGCACGAAATTCCAGCGCAGGCTCCGACCTCGCTCGCGTTGTCGTCGCGCTAATGACGCCACCTGCCGCGTTGCCATAGCCAACCGCCCACGGGCCGCGTAGAACTTCCAGCGAGTCAACCGCAAAAAAAGGAATGATGGCTCCCTGTGCCTGACCGTCCGGGATGCCAGCGGGAATATCGTCGATGTAGAGCTTGATGCCACGAATGCCAAACGTCGAGCGGGAGCCAAAACCACGAATACTGATCTGTGTGTCCTGTGCGTAGTTCTGTCGATTGCCGACATTGAGACCCGGGGTACGGTTGAGGACCTCGGCAGCATCAATCAGCAGCCCTGTGGCACGAATCGCATCAAGACGAATCACATCGACCGCCCCCGGCGTGGCTAATTGTCCGGTCGGCACACGTGTGGCCGTCACCACCACGTCCTCGTCGGCTTGCGTCGATGCTGGCGCGTCTGCCGCCGCCTGCGCCCAACCGGAAAGCAACGTCAGTGCGAGTGTTATAAAAAACAAAACTCCATATTTGGCGGGCATTTTCAGACATTTTCGGCTGGAAATGCCCGCCGAATATCGTGTTTCGCCTAGAGAAACTAAGCGCATTGATCGAAGGCCGACCATACCGGATCGACCGCACACGCCTAGCGACGGGCAGAAATGCCGAGCTGCTGCAAATAGCTGGCAATCGCCGGGGTCACGGCATCGCGTTCGCGTGCGCGCTCGACCCACACTCTTGCCTCATCGGTCTGGCCGGCGGCAGCGAGTGATATGGCAGCACCCAACATCCACTTTCCCTCAAACGGCCTGAGCCGCAACGCAGACAAATACGATTGGGTCGCTTCCGCGTGCATGGCGAGCCGCTGTTCGGCGTTGCCGCGCAAGGCCCACGCTTCAGCATCGTCGCCGAACAGATTTTCTAGTCGGCGGAGGAGATCCAGCGCGACCTGCGGGCGATTGTCCGCCACCTCTAGCCGCGCGAATTCGCGGGCAAGCGGCGCTATTGCCCGCTGGTTGCGGGACGACTGGGCGCTCGCGAGCGCCTCGCGCAGCGTGGCCACGGCATCCGCGCGTGCGCCGTCGGTCCACAGCGCACGCGCCGCCGCGATGGTTTCATCGGTCGCCACCTGCCTGACCGGCACGTTGGTAATGGTGGTCATTCCAGGCACAGGCGTGGGCACCGCTTGCAGGGCAGTCGTAGTCCGGACAGGCGGACGCGCGATTGGCGTATCGGCCACCAGCATCGAAAGCTGCATCGACATTTTCAGTTTTTCGGACACCGACTTCGCAACCGTGACGGGCGCGGCGTCAGTTATGCGCAGAGTCTTATCCGTTGCTTCGGGCACCAAGCCTGCGGCACTGGCTACCACCGCGGCAGATGGCGCAGGCGCTACGGCCGGCACCAGCGGTGACGAAGACGGCAGTGCCACTTCCGAAATTGCCGGCGTCGCGGGCTGGGTAACTGCCGCTTGCTGGATCGCCGGTGCCTTGGTTGCCATCGTTGGCGCTGGCGATCCCAATGGCAATGGCGGTCGCGTCTGATACCAAGCAAACAGCAGAAGCACGCTTGCAACCGCAGGTAACGCGATCTTCCAGCCGAGACTGAGCGGGCGCGCCATTTCCGCTCGGCGCGTTACGCGGCGGATGTCTGGATGTGCTGTGGACGCGCCCAAACCGGCCTCGGCTCGGCGGCGATCGATGTCTTGCAACATACGATTGATGACGCTCATGACATTCCGATCCGCCGACGGCTGACTCGCGCGGCGGCGAGCAGCCGCGCTAGCCACGGTCCGCGCCAGCGATCCTTGCGTAGCGCCGCCGTGTCGTCAGCGGCCAGCGATACGTGGCTGTCGTTCACCGTAGCTGCCCCCTCGCCGAACGCCAGCATCAGCGATTTGTGCGCAAT
>JAYVUH010000481.1:0-2721 GCA_043788115.1 Burkholderiales bacterium | reverse complement strand
CAGGACTATGGCCGCTACACCGCGCCTGAGCAGGATTTGTGGAAACGACTGTACGCACGACAATCAGCCCTGGTCCCGCAATATGCGTGTGATACGTTTATCGATAACCTAGGCTCGCTCGATTTTGGCGCAGGCATTCCGCAGTTCGACGCGATCAACGCGAAGTTGTATCCGGCGACCCGCTGGACACTGGTTGCGGTTCCGGGTCTGCTGCCGGACGACGTTTTCTTTACGCATCTCGCCAATCGGCGCTTTCCTGTGTCGGTGTGGCTACGTAAACCCGAAGAGTTCGAATACATCGTCGAGCCGGATATCTTCCACGACTTTTTCGGCCATGTGCCGCTATTGTTCAACACGACCTTTGCCGACTATCTTGAGGCCTACGGCAAGGGTGGCGTTAAGGCGAAGGGGCTCAACGCGCTCGAGTACCTCGCGCGGCTGTACTGGTACACGGTGGAATTCGGATTGATTGCCACGCCGAAGGGATTGCGCACCTATGGCGCCGGCATCTTGTCATCGGCCGGCGAGTTGCCCTATTGTGTCACCAGCCCCAAGCCCAATCGCATCCGCTTCGATCTGCTGCGCGTCATGCAATCGCACTACAAGATCGACACGTTCCAAGAAACGTACTTCGTCATCGAAAGTTTCAACGAGCTGTTTGATGCCACCGCGCCAGATTTCACGCCCTACTACGATCAGTTGCGCGGGCGCGAGGACCTTGCGGCAACGGCGCAGTTGGCCAGTGATATTGTGGTGAAACTCTAGCAACGACGGGCGTCGACAAGCATTTTCGCTTGAAGGTGCCCGTCAATTAAGGACTCTAGGGGCCGCCTCAAGCCTTAGGGGGCTGGGTGTCAATGAATTCTTGACGCGCTTCAAGGCGCTCGATCCAGCTGCGCAGGTTGGGATACGTTTCCCGCCAATTGATCTCTGGCAGCCGGAACTCAATCCACAACAGCCCACAGGCCAAGGCAATATCGCCGAGGCTGTACGCTTCGCCGTGGCAAAACTTGCGCTCGCCCAGCTCACGCGCCGCGCCCGCGATACCGCTTTCAATTTTGCCAAGTTGGCGCGTGATCCAGTCACGGCTCTGCAATTCAGCTTGACGCTTACGCTCTAGGAAAACAGCGATACCTGCGTCGGCGATACCATCACCTAGCGCTTCCCACCGCTTGACCATTGCACGCTCGCGACCACCTTCAGGGATCAGACGAGATACCGGCACTACGCCATCTAGATACTCGGTGATGACACGCGAATCGTAGAGCGTTGTGCCGTCGTCCAAAATGAGAACGGGAATCTTGGTCAGCGGGTTATAGAGCCCGACCTTGGTGTCTGTGGCCCAGACATTCTCCTCCAGCCATTCGACATCGAGATGTTTCTCGGCAATAACGATGCGGACCTTGCGTCCGTACGGCGTGGTGAGAGAGGAAATCAGCTTCATAGACACTCGTTTTGTGGCAGGAAAATACCTGGAAAAATTATAACAGCCGGCACCGCAACGCCACATTTTCGCCGGTAGCTTTTCATTCACGAAGTCGCCTGAAATCGTCGGCAATATGATGCGTATTGCAGCGTGCTAAAGTCCTTTTTTCGTTGGTTCTATTTGATCGGTTTTTGCCATGTCGCCTCCGCCGCGCCTGCCCCACACGCCTGTCACGGCACTCTCGCCCCTCGATGGGAGATATGCCAGCAAAGTCGAACACTTGAGGGAATTTTTCTCCGAGTACGCGCTGATCAAGTACCGCCTGTTCGTCGAGATAGAGTGGCTGATCGCGTTGTCGCTGGAGCCGGCGATTGTCGAGCTCAAACCATTCAGCGCGGTAACCATCAGTGCCATGCGCGAACGAATCGTCGCGTTCAGCCCGACTGATGCTGAGCGCGTCAAAGCGATTGAAGCCACCACCAATCATGATGTCAAGGCTGTCGAGTACTGGCTGGGTGAAACGTTCGCCTCGCTCGCCGAGGTCGCCGCGGCGAAGTCATTTATCCATTTCGCCTGTACCTCTGAAGACATCAATAACCTTTCGCATGGGCTGATGTTGAGCGCGGCGCGGCGCGAATGTCTGCTGCCCGTTCTGCGCGGCACCAATGCCAAGCTGGTCGGCTTGGCGCACGAGCATGCAAGCCTGCCAATGCTCTCTCACACGCATGGTCAGCCGGCCTCACCGACGACGCTCGGAAAGGAAATGGCAAATGTCGCGGCGCGACTCAATCGCGCGATTGCCGCGCTCGCTTCCGTCACCATTCTGGGGAAAATCAACGGCGCGGTCGGTAACTACAACGCCCATTGCGCAGCGTATCCATCCGTCGACTGGCCGACCTTCGGCAGTCAGTTCGTCACCAAGCTTGGCCTCACCTTCAACGCCTACACCATCCAGATTGAGCCGCACGACTACATGGCGGAAATGTTCGATGCCCTAGCGCGAACCAACACCATCTTGCTCGACTTGAACCGTGACATCTGGGGCTATATCGGCAAGGGCTACTTCAAGCAGCGTACCAAGGAGGGTGAAATTGGCTCTTCGACAATGCCGCACAAAGTGAATCCCATCGACTTCGAAAATTCAGAGGGAAATCTGGGGCTGGCCAACGCGTTGCTACGACACCTCTCCGAGAAGTTGCCGGTCTCGCGCTGGCAGCGCGACCTGAGCGACAGCACCGTGTTGCGCAACATGGGCGTGGCCCTCGGCTACGCGCTGCTCGGCTACGACTCGCTGA
>JAYVUH010000480.1:0-6783 GCA_043788115.1 Burkholderiales bacterium | reverse complement strand
GCTGATTTCACATACGCATGCCAGCCCTCAGAAAGAAGAGCAGATCATGCAAGGCATTCAGGAAGCCGAGATCGTCGTCTATCAGCCGGATGGTCGAGGTGGTGTCGAGCCGGTGGCGCGCATCGCGGCGCAGGGATGGGAGACACTGTTGGCTCAAGAGGGTAGGAAGTAGAGCTACCCGCTTACGGACACTGGCTAGGCCAACTGATCAACCTTTGCCTGAAAGCCGATTGGATTGACCGCCTCATGCTGATCGATGATCATCAGTACGAGAGACGATGGAATGCGCACGCTCCACAAATGGCCCGGGTCTGACAGTTGCGTCAAACGCAGGTGCAGAAAAGGCTCCATCGATATAACCGACGAGCAGAACGCCACCATCAGCGGTACCGCCGCTTCCGAGGGCACCGTTTGCAGATAGCCGTCGAGCAATTGGCGATACTCTTCGGTCATCTCCGAACTAAACACAACGCAATACGAACCATCACTCATTTAAGGAACCTCTGATTAAGTTTAGTGCTAAGTCAGACTAGCAGTTTGTTGAAATTCGCAATATGCGTCCGGCAGGAGATCTCGGTGTACCGCTTCCCCCTTTGGAAAAGGGGGATCGAGGGGGATTTTAAACGTTTGCGTGCCGACACCGACGGCACTGCCCCCTCTCTTCGCTCTCCCCCTTAGTCCCTCCTTCGGCACGCTCAGGACAGGCCCTTTTCCAAAGGGGGAGAGCGAAGCGAGGGGGCAGTGGCACGCAACGCGTTCACTCGGTTTCGGCATTGCGAATTTCAACAAACTGCTAGGCGCGAGCGTAAGAAATTCGACGCGGCATATGTCTGATATGTAAGGAGAATTTCTTGTGTGAGCAACAACCTCAATTGGCAAAATCGAAGCGACGAAATGGACGTAATCAGAGGCTCCTTAATCCTCCAGCATCCAGATTGGGACAGGTAGGGCGGCGTCGCATCCGCGTGACCCAAGGTATTGATGTTATTGGTATACGATCAAGCCAGTATGCGCGCTGCCACCCGTGAACGGAAACACGCGCTCCGTGTTGTTGGCGCTGCACCCGTTGAGACTTTCCCGCTAAAGTGCTTGTATCCTCCGCCAATCAATCCAAACAGATTGCCCTATGAATTCTTTGAATAGACGCCAATTCCTCGCCGCAAGCGCGGCCCTCTCCGCAGTCGGCTTTGGCATACCTGCGTTTGCCACGACACGTGTTCTTAACCTTGCCGTCATCGGCACCGGCATGCGCGGTCAGGTATTGCTTAAGGAGTTGCTGCGGCGCGACGACGTGAATGTCGTGGCGTTGTGCGACATCGAGCCGATCATGTTGAAACGAGCGCTGGCCATGGTCGATAAGGCCGGCAAGCCGAAGCCGAAGATTTTTGGTGAAACGGGCGATGTGCACGCCTATCGTCGCTTACTCGAACTGCGCGGGCTCGATGGCGTCATCATCGCCACCCCGTGGGAATGGCATACCCCGATGGCGGTCGACGCCATGGAAGCCAAGGTCGCCGTCGGCTGCGAAGTTGTGGCGGGCATCACGCTTGAGGACCACTGGAAAGTGCTGCGGACGCAAGTGCGCACCACGACGCCTTACATGCTGCTTGAGAATGTTTGTTACCGGCGCGATGTGATGGCGGTGTTGCGCATGGTCCGCGCCGGTTTGTTCGGCGAAATGATGCATTTACAAGGCGGCTATCAGCACGATTTGCGCGGCGTGAAGTTCAATTCGGGTAAGCCCGATGAGCCCTACGACAGCGGTGCCGAGTTTGGCGAAAAGGGCTGGTCGGAAGCACGTTGGCGTACCGCGCATTCAGTCAATCGCAACGGCGAGTTGTATCCGAGCCATGGCATCGGTCCGTGTGCCATGTTTGCCAATATCCATCGCGGCAATCGTTTCACGCATATCAACGCCTTCGCGACTAAAGCGCGCGGCCTGAAGGAATACGTCGCACAAAAGGGCGGCAAGGATCACCCCAACACGAGCGTCAAATTTGCGCTGGGGGACGTGGTGACCACGACGCTGGCGTGCGAGAACGGCGAGACCATCATCCTGCAACACGATACGTCGTTACCCAGGCCTTATTCGTTGGGCTTTCGTGTGCAGGGCACCAAGGGCCTGTGGATGGACGTCAACAAATCTGTGTATATCGAGGGCAGAAGTGCCGCGCACAAATGGGAAGACGCTAAATCGTATCTGGACCAGTACGATCATCCGCTGTGGAAAAAATACGCCAACCAAGCCGAGGGTGCAGGGCACGGCGGCATGGACTTCTTCGTGGTGCACGCGTTTGTCGAGGCGTTGAAGCGCAATGCGCCGATGCCGATCGACGTTTATGACGCCGTCGCGTGGAGCGCGATCACGCCGCTTTCTGAGCAGTCCATCGCCGAAGGGTTCAAGACGCTGCCGTTTCCGGATTTCACAGGGGGCGTGTGGAAGACACGAAAACCCATTTTTGCGTTCGACGATCAGTACTGACGGCCGCGTCCTCGAGACTCCTTGTTACTCGCGTGACCTGATAGCGTGTCTTGCATGGTGTGCGCGGCATTAGATTGCCAACCTTGAACATCGGCTGTGAATCGGCTAGCATTGGCCTACGAAAAAACAGGAGGGTTTCATGGACCTAGACGTCACAAGACGCGTGCCAGCGTTGTTATTTGTCTCCGTACTCGCTGGTTGTGTTACGCAGCCGGTGACGGGGCCCTCCGTCGCGACGCATATTGCGGCCACACCTGTAGCCACACCCGCGGTCATGCACGCGGTGACACGAACCACGGACAATGCGTGTGCCGCACTCGCCACACTAGACGACGCGGCCGCCGCCCAACGCCTTGATCTGCCGCTCGTCACGTTGAACAAGTTAAAGCAGTTGACGGCGACCGACAATGTCGGCGTGTGCCTCACCAGCAATGAAGATCGCGTGAAAACGCTGGTTGCGGATCGCAACAGTCGCAGATTGCCAAAGGCGGTCAGAGTATCCAACAAGGCGGTTTCAAAGGAGTACATGCGCCGTTGGGATGCGGACGATTTTGGACGCCAGCCGAACGCGACGCAGATACTCGGCGCTGAAGTACAGCGGAAGCAGTTGGCGTTGCAGACACAACAGAATTTAAAAGCGGCCGGTATTGCCGCGAATCGGTGGACCGATCTCGGCCCACGCAATGTCGGTGGACGTCTGCGTGCGATCTTGCCTGATCCGCGCGACCCGAATCGACTCTTTGTCGGTGCGGCGAGCGGCGGTATCTGGCGAACCACCGATGGTGGCGCATCATTCACACCGGTCGCTGACGTCACTGGCAACCTGACGGTCGGCGCAATGGCAATCGACCCGAACAACCCGAATGTGATGTACGCAGGAACTGGTGAGAGTTTCGCTGCGCTTAATGGTGTGGGGTTGTTTAAGACCGTTGACGGCGGTGTGACGTGGGCGCATTTGCCCAGCACTACCACCAACACCACACAGAACACGTTGGGTGCCTCATGGACATACGTCAATCGTGTTGCGGTGAGCGCAGGCAATGCCAATTTTGTGTTTGCGGCAACCAGTAGCGCTATTTTCCGTTCGATCGACGCCGGCCAAACGTGGGCGCGTGTGGCAACGGGGCAGGCGATGGATCTGCAGTTCGATCCGTTTAATGCCTCGAATTTGTTGGCCGGACTCAACAATGGCAGTCTCGCCTTTTCACGCGATGCCGGAAGCACTTGGCAGAACATCGCCACACCGCTGGTCGCACTTGCTGAGGGCAAGAGTGCGCGCGTTGAGATCGCATTCGCGCGCTCTCGTCAGGGCGTCGTGTATGCCTCGCTGGAAAATAATTCGGGTGACGTCTGGAAATCGACCGACGGCGGTCTGACCTGGGCATTCGCATCGAATCCTAAGCACCTCGACAAACAGGGCGACTACAACAACACGATTTGGGTTGATCCGTTGAACGACAACCATCTGGTGGTCGGTGGATTAGATTTGTTCCGCTCTACCGACGGCGGAACGACGTTCAGCAAAATCAGCACTTGGGGTCTTGGCGGGCCGGGCTTGCCGCAGCCGCATGCCGATCATCACGTGATCGTGTCGGCTGCCAATTACAGTGCCACCAATCCGGTGGTCTACATCGGCAACGATGGCGGCATTTTCCGCAGCACCGACATTACGCGCGCCGGGCCGGATGGCACCACGACGTGGCAAAACCTGAACAATGGCTTGGCCGTCACGCAGTTTTACGGCGGCGCCGGCAGCGCGGCGGCCGGTGGAAGAATCGTCGGTGGAACGCAGGACAACGGCGATTTGCAGGTCAGTACCGGTATCAATTGGTCGGAGATTGGCGGTGGTGACGGTGGCTACTCCGCGGTTGATCCCGTCAGCGACGATGTTCGCTATGGCGAATACACGCACGCGAATATTCGACGCTTCACCGGCACCACGCAAAAAGACATTTGTATTGGCCTCAGGGAAGGCAATAAAGACAACTGCGGACCGGGTGCGACCCAACAGGTGAACTTCATCGCGCCATTCATCCTTGACCCGAATGTACGTAGTCGCATGCTGGTTGGCGCCAATTCTCTGTGGGTGAGTGACGACGTGCGCACACCAGCCGATCCGGCTTGGCGCACCATCAAGCCACCGGTGGCGGTGGCAGGCGTGAGCGAGCATTTCATCAACGCCGTGGCGGTTGCGCGCGGCAATGGCAATCTGATTTGGGCCGGCCACAACGGCACCTTCGATGCGTCCATCCCGTCGCATCTGTACAAAACGGTTGACGGCATGTCAGCCAGCCCAACCTGGCAGCAAATGGCGACGCCGGGCATGCCGTCTTCTGGGGTCAACCGCATCACGATCGATCAGGATAATCACAATCGGGTGTGGGTGGTGTACTCCGGCTTTCTGTCCAACCGCGTGTGGGTCACCGAGAACGGTGGCACGTCTTGGCGCAGCATCTCGGCTGGTCTACCGGCAGTCACGGTATTTGACATCAAGCGACATCCAACGCAAGCTAATTGGCTTTACGTTGCCGCAGCAAATGGCGTCTACACATCAGAAGACGCGGGGGCAACGTGGAGTGCCGCCAATGACGGCCCGAATAGCGTCATTGTTCGAGAGTTATTTTGGTTTGACGCGCAGACGCTGGTCGCGGTCACGTTCGGTCGTGGGATGTGGAAAACGACCGTACAAGGGCCTGCCGCGCCGCCCACACCCCTGTTGCCACTATCGCGACGTGGTGGTGTTGATTTCGATGGCCTTGGCAAGAGCCAACTGGTGCTTCGCAACAACGCCGGCCAAATGCTGGCAGGGCGCTTAGTCAACAATACTTTTGCGTATACGGCGATCGGCGACCCCGGTGCGGAATTCAAGGTTATCGCCACCGGTGATCTCGATGGCAATGGTAAGTCGGACCTCGTTTTCCAGACCGTGGCGCTCGATAGCGGTGGCAGAGTGACGGTGAATGCGTGGAAGGATTTCCAAACGTCGAGTGCGATTACCTTACGCGCCGTCAACCCGGCGTGGCTCGCGCAGGCTTCCGCCGATCTCGATGGCGACGGGCAGGGCGACATCGTGTTTCGCTTTACCGGCGATAGCGGAAATCCCAATGACACGGGCGTGTCGTATATCTGGTTTCAGCAGGCGGGCGGAGCGTATGGCGCGCTACGTAAACGCGGCGGTGCCCCGTTGAACTGGCAAATCGTTGGGGCCATCGACCTCGACGGCGACGGCGGTGCAGACATGATCTACCTGAGTCCAGCCGGTCAACTTAGAGTGTTGATGTCGACACCCGCCCGTACCTGCGCTAATTTGAGCGGTGGCAGTCTGCCGGCGGGATTCTCTGCGCTCAAGCTCGCCGATTTCACTGGTAACCGACGTGGCGATATTCTCATTCGCGATGCGGCAGGAATGACGCAACTGATCTCGCTAAACGCAACGGGTCTCGCGTTGCCGGCCTACACGGGGAATCCGGACGATCTCAACGCGTCGTGTACCAGCAGCTCACTGTCGGTGGCGACCACATTGATCAATCTCACCGCGACCGACCCTTCGTGGACCTTCTATGCGAGTGGCGACTTCAATGGTGACGGCATTTTTGATATCGTCTGGCTGCAGCCGAACGGCACCTTGACCGTCTGGCTGATGAACGCGAACGGTACGCCGACGGTGATCAACAGCGCTGGAAGCGTCCCTGCCGGAGGCTACGCACCGATTCCGCTGCAGTAGCGTTCCTGGCTAAAACATTTGGCGAGCCGGAGCAAGGTGTCTAGCGTAAGCGGGAGACTGCCGACTCTGCCAGGGGATACTTATATACACTGGGGCATGTTGCCCCGTGCGATCAATTATTTCGTCGAAATCGTTTCGCAAAGTCGCCTATCGGCGCGGTCTTTGGGGCCAAAGTGGCTGAAAACGGCCGCCCTTATTAGGGACTTTATTTTTATATGTCGACACAACGCAGCATCGAAATCACGCTCGCCTCATACGCAAACCGCGCTGAGGCTTTTTGGGAGGGCACGCGTGACCACGATGTCTCGCAGAATATCGACGCGCTGTTACGGCATATCGAGGTGTCAGCCCCGTTCAAGATTCTCGACTTTGGCTGTGGGCCGGGACGCGATCTCAAGACGTTTGCGGATCTTGGACACGCACCGATCGGCCTCGATGGTGTGCTGCACTTTACCGAGATGGCGAGCACCCATAGCGGTTGTGAAGTCTGGCATCAGGACTTTTGCGCACTCGATTTGCCCGCCGCGCACTTTGACGGCGTGTTCGCCAATGCCAGCCTGTTTCACGTGCCCAGTCG
>JAYVUH010000479.1:0-3022 GCA_043788115.1 Burkholderiales bacterium | reverse complement strand
CCACTTGTGCAGTATGTGCCGCCTCATAGTCGGCCGGCGTCGCCGAGACAAACACGGTTTGGCGCATCATCGCTTCGAACTCGTCAAAACGGAGCGGCCGGTTATCCATTGCCGATGGCAGGCGAAAACCATAGCCGACCAAATTTTCTTTGCGCGCGCGATCGCCCTTATACATGCCGCCGATCTGCGACACCGTGACGTGGCTCTCATCGATGATCATGAGTGCATCTTTGGGCAGATAGTCAACCAGCGTCGGCGGCGGCGAACCTGGCGGACGTCCCGTTAGGTGTCTTGAATAGTTCTCGATGCCTTTGCAAAAGCCAATTTCATTGAGCATCTCCAGATCGAACGTGGTGCGCTGCTGGATGCGCTGCGCCTCAAGCAACTTGCCCTCAGTTTGATATTGCGCAATGCGTTCACGCAACTCAGTTTTGATGCCTTCGATCGCCCCAAGCGTGCTGGCGCGTGTAGTCACATAGTGGCTCTTGGCATAGACGGTATAGCGCGGTACCGTCTGGCTGATGTGCCCGGTCAGCGGATCGAACAGCGACAGCGATTCGATCTGATCGTCGAACATCGAAATACGTAACGCATTTTCGTTGCTCTCAGCCGGATGCACGTCGAGCGTATCACCGCGCACACGAAATGTGCCGCGCTTGAAGTCAAGCTCCGAGCGGCTGTATTGCATGCTGATCAACTGGTGGATCAAATCGTGTTGCGAGACCTTGTCGCCCGGCCGCACCATCATGCGCATGTCGTAGTAATCGGTCGGATCGCCGATACCGTAGATGCACGACACAGTAGCGACGATCACCGCGTCTGCGCGTTCGAGCAGCGACTTGGTGGCAGAGAGTCGCATCTGCTCGATGTGTTCGTTGATCGACGAGTCTTTCTCGATAAACAGATCGCGCGACGGCACGTACGCTTCTGGCTGGTAGTAGTCGTAGTACGACACGAAGTACTCCACCGCATTTTCTGGGAAGAACTCCTTCATCTCCGCGTAAAGCTGCGCCGCCAGCGTCTTGTTGGGTGCGATGACCAGCGCCGGTCGTCCGATGCGCGCAATCACATTTGCCATCGTAAAGGTCTTACCCGAACCCGTTACCCCCAGCAGCGTCTGAAACGCCAGACCATCGTTGATGCCTTCAACCAGTTTCTCAATGGCTTGCGGCTGATCGCCGGCAGGTTCGAACGGCTGGTTGAGTTTGTACGGCGAATTGGGAAAGGTAACGAAAGGCATCTTCCAATTTTAACAGCCGACCCGTTTCGCATTGCCTTCTCATCACAACCATTGCAAAATATTGCCCAAAGTAATACTATGCGGATTAGTTGTATTACTCACCTTACATCTAGGAGCCATCATGGGCACAACGATGACCGTCAAGGGACAAGTGACGATTCCCAAACAAATCCGCGACAGTTTGGGGCTGAGTTCCGGCAGCGAGGTGGTATTCACCCTAAACGAGCGAGGCGAGTATGTGGTGCTGCCAAGCAGCGACAAGGCTGGCAAGACCCGCACCAATAAGTCGACGGCACCCAAGAGCCGCTTTGATGCCGTCCGTGGCACCGCCAATATGAGCGGCATGTCGACGGAGGAATATATGAACCTCATTCGCGGTTATGACCGCGATGCAAATGACCCAGCACTCAGGCCCGCGAAGCAAGCCGACCGCACCACAAAGCGGCCGCCAAAGGCGAAATGATCTTCGTCGATACGAACATTTTGATTGATGTGCTGGGTAACGATCCAACGCACGCCGACTGGTCACAGCGCCAGCTGGACCGTTCGCAGCTGGAGTCGCCGCTGGGTATCAATCCTGTCGTATACGCTGAGATTGCGCCGTCTTATGCCACTCAAGAGGCATTGGATGCCGTGCTCGCCACCCTGAAAATATCGATCGAACCGATGGCTCGGCGGGCGCTGTTTTTGGCGGGCAAAGCACACTTCGCGTACCGTCGGCGCGGTGGCCGACAAAGCCACACGCTGCCCGATTTTTTCATTGGCGCACAGGCCGCAGCCCTAAAAGTAGCTCTCATTACTCGCGACACTTCGCGCTACCGCACTTACTTTCCATCGCTGGTGCTGATTTCGCCAGAAAAGAGTTGAAACTACCCGCCGAATGGACGCTTTAAAACTCAACCCGCACACCTGCCTTGATACTGCGCCCAGCCAGCGGCGAGAGATAGCGGATGGTGTCGATGGACGCGGCATTGAACGCACGTGCGTCAGCGAGATTAGAGCCTCGCAAGAAAAACGTCGCCGACTTACCACTGCCCAGCGCCATGCCGTAGAGCGCAGACGCGCTGATTAGCGTATGCCCGGCAATCGCTCCACGGGGCTCCTCTGTGGGCACACGCGCTTGTCGCGCTGAGCGCTCGACATCGGCCGTGAGGCGCAGTCGGCCCGACGTCAGCGTTGACCCAATCCCCGCTCGCAACGGCGCAATGCGCGGCAGCGGCTCCCTGTTGGTGCGGTCCTCTGCTCGGACGTAGTCCAATTTGCCACGTAGATCCCACGCCCAGCCGCCGCTATTGAAAACCCGCACGGTGCCCTGCATTTCCATCCCACTTAAGCGCGCACTAACCGACTGGTAGCGATACTCAGGCAATATTCCAGCAGTGCAAACGGATTCAACCGAGGTGCTATCGCCACAATCAGTCACTCCCGAATTGCCCTCGGCATCACGATCTACCCCGGTGCGGCGCAGCGCAAGAAAGCGGCTGAACGATTGCATAAACACGCCGATAGTTGCGTTGGTTGCGCCGCCCGAAGCGGGGTCAACCCACTTCAATCCAAGGTCGATGGACGTCGCTCTCTCCTTGCGCAGGTTCCGGTCACCAACCTCATATGCGGCTGTCGCAACATGCGGACCATCAGCGAACAGTTCGTAGTACGTCGGCGCGCGTTCGTTCAGGGCGACGTTCGATGTGAGGGTGGCTCGGCTCGACAGTCGAACCGTTGCACCGATTGAGGCACTAGCAAGATTGAACTGCTTGTTAGTTGCCGCTCCAAACCGCGCGG
>JAYVUH010000478.1:0-3005 GCA_043788115.1 Burkholderiales bacterium | reverse complement strand
TGCGTTAGCGATACCGGTCAAGACGCACCTGGCAGCGATTACCGATCCGACGCAGGTCGGTTCGCTACTTGTTGCTTTGGACGGTTACGTCGGCACGCCTGTGGTTCGTGCGGCCGTGCAACTTGCACCGCTAACTTTCGTCCGTCCAGGTGAACTGCGTAATGCGCGCTGGTCGGAATTCGACCTCGACGCTGCTGAATGGCGAATTCCGGGGGAACGGATGAAGACGCGGCAGGCTCACATCGTGCCCTTAAGCACTCAAGCGGTGGAAGTCTTAAGAGAACTGCATCCGTATACGGGGCACTTCGAATTCGTATTCCCCAGCCCCCGTTCCCCTCGTCGACCGATGTCTAATAATGCCGTGCTGGCCGCGATGCGACGGATTGGCATCCCTAAAGACATCATGTGTGGTCACGGGTTTCGCGCAATGGCGCGGACGATCCTCGACGAAGTACTGAACTACCGTGTCGACTACATTGAACACCAACTGGCGCATGCCGTCCGCGACGCCAATGGAAGAGCCTATAACCGCACCGCCCACTTAGAAGCGCGCAAGGTCATGATGCAGGGCTGGGCTGACTATCTTGATCGGCTGCGCGTGCAGGCGGCGAATTCGAATCTTGTAGCACTTCAGAGAGTCGCAGCGTAACCTGCTGAGGGGATCGAAATCCGCCACTAACACCCTGATTAAAAACAAGTATCTCGCCTGACTATCAGCCAGATACCCCTAAAAGTACCCCAGACTTGACCGGCTGCGGATCACCTATCCTTAGCGGCGGCGCAGTTTAACGCAAGTTCCGCGGAAGTCTATCCACAAGGGCCGCCCGTAATCACCTCCGAAATTATCGAATATCTGAAATACGCAGCGGTCGGACATATGCGGCTGCAATGCCCACACAGCTCAACCTGACGGGATCATTGGGTCTGTCTTGAGGCGGAGATAGGCGCCACAAAGGCGCAGTACGCCCATTGATCTGAAAGCGGTTGCGCAATGACCAAGCGGGTGCGTACCCGCAATCGTGCCCACTACAGAAACTGCGCCCTCGCCAGACTCATCAACAGGCCGATCAGCGCGCCGACGCCGATCACCTCCATGGCACTGCAGTTGAAACGAAACAAGGCTACTGCCGCCAAAGCCCGCGGCCCACGCTTGCCACACAGTGCGTGCGCCGGCATCCGAGCGCGTGGCGGATGTGAATGCCCGCATTAGGGAATTGCAGTGGATCCAATGGGTCGTTGGAGGGGCAATCATGGAATTCGGGTCCAACGCCAGGACCATTCGACCGATCTGGAACTCGGTTCCGTCGGTGTAGTTCTTCCGGGATGCTTCCCGGCTCAAGAAATCGCAGATGACCGGCCCGGGCAGCCCCTTTTAGGTAATCAGACCGTCGACAATCGTGTGACTCAAGTCGACTTGTTCTGACATTAGGTTGTCTCGTTCCGTCTCGTTGGCCTAGCCGGGTCGATTCACATCCACCACGTATAGGATAGGGCCTGTGGGCAGACCAGTGGGGGACCCACGCGCCGGTTCGAGACTCACCGCCACTCGATCCGAGCCGACCAGCCCGGCGCGCTGCGCGATTGTCAATTTACGCTCGATCCGGCCATTCCTCGGCAGCAGGCCCAGTGAAACAGGCGGCTTGCCGTCGCGCGGCAGTGCCCACAGTTCGTAGGCCTTTTGCGGATTGGTCCGTACATTACGCAGTGCCACAAGGGTCAGCTCGCCGGAATCGGCGGTACGCGAGACCCGCCACACGGGCTGGCCCGCCTCCTGCCCTATCGCCGCAACGCTCTGCAGCGAGGGATTGAGCAGGTGGATCGATATCCCGACGATCAGGCTAAGCGCCAGCGCGCTGGCGACGGCCCAGCGCCAGGTTCGCACACCGCGCCCCGGCGCAACCGACTGGCTGTGTACGCGTCTTGCGATTTCTCCCCACACTTTCTTGTTCGGCGTCACCGGCATCAATACGGGCAGCATGGGCATGAGACGATCCTCCCAGCGGCGCAGCGCGGCAGCGGCTTGGTCGCTTTGCAGGCACAGTCGGTCGAAGCGGCCGCGCGCAGGACCCCGCAGGGTGCCCAGCACATAGGCCGCGGCCAATTGCTCCAGCCGATCGGGATGGTGGTAGTTCATGATTCCAGACAACGCCGCAATGAACGCAACGCCTGCCTCACCCAGGATTTCACGGTCCCCAGCGGGCGACCTACTGAGGTTGCGATGCTCACCTGGCTGAGGCCTTGCTGGTAAGCCAGCGCAAGGCACTGGCGCTGGTCGCCCGATAACAATTCCATGCAGCGCTCGAGAGTGCTTTGGGTAAGCGTCGACTCCGGACGCACTGCGGGTGCCTCTGGTTCCTCCACCGTGTCCAGCGATACCCAGTCTTTTCGTGCCCGCAGCATGTCAATCGCGCGATACCGGGCGATGCTCACGAGCCACGCAAACGCGCGTCCGCGTTGCGCCTCGTACTGACCGGCCTGGCGCCAGATACGCACGAATACATCCTGCAAGGCGTCTTCAGCCGAATCACGGGTGCGCAAGAGCCGCATCAGTACGGCCAGCAGAAGCGGTGAGACCTGCTGGTAAAGTTCCTCGAGCGCTCGGGAATCCTGACGCGCGCAACGCGCCAGCAGGGCCTCGAGCACTACGCTCTCCGGTGCGGAAGCAATCACCCAAATCCTCCAAATCCCGTGACCCGGCTGAGAAACCAAATCGTAGCCACCATTCCGATGGCGCCGGAGCCGACGGGCACGAATATCCGTCGGTAAAATAAGGTATCACGCAACCACAGAGCGAGCGGCAAAAACGCCATGACGATCGCCAGCTGACCGGCTTCGACTCCCGAATTGAAGCCGATCAGGGCCAGTACCAGGCTGTAGCCACGCAGCCCGAGGTCTGCCAATACCGATGCGAACCCCAGGCCGTGCACCAGCCCAAAGACAAAGGCCACCAACCAACGACGCTCGCGCACGACAGGCACGAGGTTGTTCAGCGCGCCCAACAATAC
>JAYVUH010000477.1:0-9443 GCA_043788115.1 Burkholderiales bacterium | reverse complement strand
GTCTGGTTGCCGCGAATGAAAATGCGGAACTGGTCTGCGCTGGCCATAAACGGCCCCGGGCGGTAGCCGATTTCACCGGCGTGAAGTTTTGAAGTGATGTGCAGACCGAAGATCGCATCGACCTTTGGATTCTCCAGACAGCCCTCCTCGATCATGAGCTTGGCACCGCCCTGTTCGCCGATCGGCGGCATCTCCTCTGCGGGCTGGAAAATAAACTTGACTGAACCGGCGATCTGATCTCGCATGCCGGCGAGGATCTCCGCCACCCCCATCAAAATGGCAACGTGCGTATCGTGCCCGCAGGCGTGCATGACGCCGCAGGGTACGCCGTTCCATTCCGACTTCGCCAAACTCTTGAACGGGACATCTGTTTCCTCAATCACCGGAAGACCATCCATGTCGGCGCGCAACGCCACGCACGGGCCTAGCTTGCTTCCTTTGAGTACGCCGACCACACCGGTGTAGGCCACCTGTTCGCGTATCTCATCAATGCCGATTTTGCGCAGATGCTCCGCGACCAGTTTTCCGGTGCGAAACTCGCGATTACCTAATTCAGGATTGGCGTGGATGTCCTGCCGCCACGCGATCACTGCCGCATCCATGCGCTCGACGTGGTCGGCAATCAACTTATCTCTGGCAAAGATGGCGTCCGGTGCATTCATTTTTAGTGTTCTCTAGTGGTTGTCCCGTATGCGATTGATTATGACACCGGGGCTAGTGCTGCGGGCAGCGCTAGCCGCTAAAGCCGACTCGCTATAATCGGAGCGAAAGGATTGCCATGAACCATTTGAAGCCGCATGAAGCGCACGCCCTGCTCACCACCGACCCTACCGCCGTCTTTGTCGACTGCCGCAGCGAAATGGAATTTCTGTTTGTCGGACACCCGGTCGGTGCCATGATGATCCCGTGGAACGACGGACCGGATTGGGAAATCAATCCGCACTTTGTCGGTCAGGTCAAAAAAGCCGCCGGCCACTCTACGCACCGCCCGGTGGTACTGATTTGTCGCTCGGGCAACAGAAGTGTCGATGCCGGCCAAGCGCTCGAGGGCGCGGGCTTTAGCAAGGTCTATAACGTGCTCGAGGGATTCGAAGGCGATCTTGACGACCACCATCAACGCGGCAATCTCGGTGGCTGGCGCAAGCACGGCCTACCGTGGGAGCAGGTTTAGAAAGTCGTTTATTGACGGGCGTTTCCAAGCACTTTTGCCTGAAAACCGCCGTCCCTACTTGGGTTTACTTGGTCCCGCCACACTACGTGAAACGATTCTATCTGTGCGCCGCGATCATCGGCGGCATCGCACCTTACGCAACCTACTTTGGCTATCTCGCCTACGTCCCCGGCGCGTCTGGCGCGCTCGGTCTAGCCTGGGGTAGCGCCATCAGCGCCGCAACGCTGGTTGATTTTTCCATCTCGTGTTTGGTGTTCTGGCCGTTCGTCTATGCAGAGTCCAAGCGGATCGGTATTCGCTTCTGGTGGGCATTCATTCCCGCCAACCTCGTGATCGGGTTGTCGTTTGCACTGCCCGCGTTCCTGTACGTGCGTGAGCGCCACCTTGGTGGCAAATGAGTGCCAAATGAGCGCCAAATGACCACGTCGCGATGACGACGCCACCCCTTTCGCTAGCGTGGCTGGTGTGGAGTCTCGGCGCCGCGCTGTACTTCATCGGCTTCTATCAGCGGGTCGCGCCAGCCGTCATCACCGCCGAGCTGTCGCAGGCGTTCACGCTAACAGCGGCGGGTCTGGGCAACCTCTCGGCGTTTTATTTCTACAGCTATGTCGCCATGCAGATCCCAACCGGTCTGCTCGCCGATCGTTATGGGCCGCGCATTCTGCTGGCCTGCGGCGCGGCGGTCGCCGCCGTTGGCACCGCCGTCTTCGCCATTGCCCAGGATGCGTTCTGGGCGAACGCCGGTCGACTTTTAATCGGTGGCTCGGTCGGCGTTGCGTTTGTGGCGATGCTGAAACTCGCCTCACACTGGATGCCCACACGCCAATTCGCGCTGGCCTCTGCCGCCGCCCTCGTGGTTGGCGTGTTCGGCGCAGTGACCGCTGGCGCGCCATTACGGATGCTGGTTGATATGTTCGGCTGGCGCGCGACCATGTGGGGCAGCGCCGTGCTGACGGTCCTCATCGCGCTCGCCGCATGGCTGATCGTGCGCGACGATCCTGCAGAGCGGGGCTTTCAATCCTACGCCACCCACCACGAAGCAACGCAGACGAGTAATGTATGGCGTGGGCTGCTCGAAGTACTTAGCTACCGCAATTCGATTTTACTGTTCTTCCTGTCGGGCTCGATGACCGGATTGGTGTTGACCTTTGCTGGGCTGTGGGGCGTGCCGTACCTCACCACCCACTATGGGCTCACACAGACGCATGCCGCCGGCCTCTGCTCGACCATGATGGTCGCCTGGGCGCTTGGCACACTGGCCTTTAGCGCAATGACCGACCGCATGGGCAAACGAAAGCCGCTTTATGTCGGCGGCGTATTGTCGACACTGGCGCTCTGGTCGGTGCTGATTTATTCCCGCGTCGATTCAGTCACCATCTTGGCGGTACTACTCGCGCTGACAGGATTTTGCGCAGGCAGCTTTATCATCAGTTTTGCCTTCGCCAAGGAAAGTGTACCGGCCCGACTTGCAGGAACCGCATCTGGCGTGGCGAATATGGGCGTCATTTCCGGCCCGATGCTGCTGCAGCCATTGGTGGGCGTCATGCTCGACCGATCTTGGCAAGGCACCCTTGGTAGCGGCGCCTTCGTGGGCAAGCGAGTATTTGAATTCGCCGCCTACTCGCAGGCCTTCAGCATGATGCTGGTGTGGGGTGCGGTGTCGATCGTGCTGTTGCTGTTCACGCGCGAAACCCACTGCCAGCAGACGCGTTGAGCCTTAGCAGTTTGTTGAAATTCGTTCTGCTAAATCCGAGTGAACTCATTGCATGCCACTGCCCCCTCGCTTCGCTCTCCCCCTTTGGAAAAGGGCCTGTCCTGAGCGTGCCGAAGGAGGGAGTAAGGAGGATTTTCGATCGTCATCGACTCGCAAATGCTTAAAATCCCCCTCGATCCCCCTTTACAAAGGGGGAAGTAACGCACCGAAATTACCTATCAAACGAATTTCACGAATTTCAACAAACTGTTAGCTGCGCGTAACCAACCGCCGGTAACCAAACCAGCACAGCCAACCGGTCACCAACAAACCTGTCGCACCGACGGCAAGCCATATGGCGGAGTGCGAAACCGCAGGCGAGATAACGCCGGCCACGAGTACATTCACCATCCCCATCACGAAGCCGGAGAGTGAGGCGGCCATCCCGCGCCGCGCCGGGAACAGATTCATCACCATCAATGATATCGACGGAAAGGCGAGCGCCGAACCCGTCGCGTAGAACGCAATCGGCACAATCGCGAACGGCACCTGCGGCTTGAAGAATGCGAGGTAGACCAGATTCATGCAGATGGCCGTGAACATGATCATGTAGCCGACTCGCACCGTCTTTTCGAGTGACCATTTTCCGGCCACGCGCCCAGAGATGAAGGCGCCCATCATGATGCCGCCGATACCCGGCCCGAATAGCCAAACGTACTCTGTCGGCCCTAGGCCAAGTTGTTGCGGCAAATACACCGGCGAGGACAGGATGTAGAGGAAGAAGCCGTTGAAGTTGAAACCGGCTGCGAGCGACAACAGAATCATCGGCAGACTGGCACCAACCTGTCGGTAGCCTTCGAGCAACGGCCCGGGATGGAAGGGTTGGCGTTTTTCGACCGGCAGTGTTTCGTGGAACACCTTCGCGCTCATCACGATCAGAAAAAACGTGAACGCCGCCAAAAACCAGAAGATCGAATGCCAGCCCAGACCGCTGTACAGAAAGCCACCGATTACGGGCGCAATGGCCGGCGCGATACCGAACCAGAGCGTCGTCATCGCCATGACGCGCTGCGCTTCGATGTCGGCATACAAGTCGCGAACCATCGCACGGCCCACCACCATTCCGGCACCAACCGAAAGACCCTGCAGCACACGCCAGAACAACAATTGCCCGATGGTGGTGGACATTGCGCAGCCGATGGTCGCGACGAAAAACACGATGAGGCCGCCCATGATGATCGGCTTACGTCCGAAGCTATCCGACAACGCACCGTGAAACAAGAACATGAATGCAAAGGCAAACAAATAGACCGAAAAGGTCTGCTGCATTTGCAGCGTGCTGGCACCCAGATCTGCAGCGATGCTGGGGAACGCCGGAATGTAGGTATCCACGGCGAATGGGCCAAGCATGCCAAGTGCGGCCAGCAGGAGCGCTAACAGCCAGCGCGGTGTTGCATGGTGCGCGTGGTGCGCGTGATGATGGGGGGATGGGGGATTCACGAATTTTTCTTATTTGGCAATGGCCGCAGTCGGCTGCACAAGGTCCGCAGACCGCAATAAAGCGCTGGCCGATACGATGTTTTTCTCGCTGTTCTGTGTACGGTTCAGCTCGTCGATTTGTCCATGCGACGGTACTGAATCGCCTCAGCGATATGCCCGACGTCGATGGCGTCGACACCGGCCAAGTCTGCGATGGTACGCGCAACCTTGAGGATACGGTGGTACGCGCGTGCCGAAAGCCCCATGCGTTGAATCGCATTCTTCAACAGTGCTTCGCCGGCTTCTGACGGGATGCACAGCGTATCAATTTCCTTGACCTCGAGCTTTGCGTTCGGTTTGTGTTGACGTGCCAGTTGGCGCGCGAATGCAGCAGCGACGCGCAGTCGAATCACCTCACTCGGCTCGCCACGCTGCGCTTTGACTAAATCCAGCTGCGGTACGGCGGGAACTTCGATTTGCAAATCGATACGATCAAGCAGCGGCCCCGAAATCTTGCCCCGATAGCGCGCCACCTGATCCGGCGTGCAGCGACACTTGTTGGTGTAGTGGCCAAGGTAGCCACAAGGGCACGGGTTCATCGCGCCAACCAGTTGAAACTCGGCGGGAAAATCCGCCTGACGCGCGGCTCGAGAAATCGTGATGCGCCCCGACTCGAGTGGCTCGCGCAGGACTTCCAACACGCTGCGATCAAATTCGGGCAGCTCATCGAGGAACAGCACGCCGTGGTGCGAAAGGGAAATCTCGCCCGGTCGCGGGTTCGAGCCGCCACCGACCAGCGCCACCCCGGACGCGGTGTGATGTGGGCTACGGAAAGGCCGCACTTTCCAACGCGCCAACTTGAATCCACCGGTGACGCTCTGCACGGCCGCGGCTTCCAGCGCTTGATCATCAGTCATCGGCGGTAGGATGCCGACGAACCGTTGTGCGAGCATCGTCTTGCCGGTGCCGGGCGGACCCATCATCAAAATGCTGTGGCCGCCTGCCGCGGCGATTTCCAACGCGCGCTTGGCCGCGACCTGCCCCTTCACATCAGCGAAGTCGGCAACCGCGGTTTGCATGGCGGCCGCACCGACGTCCGTAATTTCCGCGACATACGGTTGGATCGCTTCGCGTCCCGCCAGATGCGCACAGACCTGCAACAGCGACTCCGCCGCCAGCACGGTGGCGTCCTTGACGAGGGAGGCTTCCATCGCAGATGCTTTGGGCAGAATGAATGCGCGGCCATCGCGGTGGGCTTTCAGCGTCATCGCCAGTGCGCCACGGATGGGGCGCAATTCGCCGGTCAGCGCGAGTTCACCCGCGAATTCATAGAGCGTCAATTTATCGCCGGGAATTTGACCGGTCGCCACCAGAATGCCAATCGCGATCGGCAGGTCAAATCGACCGCTGTCCTTCGGCAACTCGGCCGGCGCGAGGTTGACCGTGATGCGGCGGGCGGGGAACTCGAAGCGTGCGTTCAACAGCGCGGCACGCACGCGGTCTTTGCTTTCTTTGACTTCGAGTTCCGGCAAGCCAACGATGGTAAACGACGGCAATCCATTGGCCAGATGCACTTCAACCGTGACCAGCGGCGCTTCCATGCCGGTCAACGCGCGGCTGGTCAGTACCGCCAGCGACATCAGGCCGACTTGTTTTCTTGTGTGGCCGTGCTTGCCTGCGTAGATGCCAACAATGCCGTTTCGAGTTCCTGCAACTTAGCGCGCGTCTTTTCGAGCAAGGCGCGCTGCGCATCAAACTCTTCGCGAGTGACCAAACCCTGCTTTGCCAATTGGGAAATAAAGTGCTGGCGCGCGTTCTTTTCCAGTTCGCCTGCCGGAGAGGCGGCAATTGCCTCGCCGACGCGCTGCGCTAGGCCGGTGAGTTTATCGAGAGTGGGATTGGGGGTGAAATTTGCCATGAGGGATTGTAACGCGCGGCGTCGCCAGGCTCGTTGACCCACCGGTCTGCATTGGGTGCGGTCACGTTGGACCAGAATCATCTACGATAACGTCGCACGACTTGGCGCACCGAAATGGTGCAGTGATCGACAGGTCCGCTATCTTCCGGTGCTATCCGTCATAGCGCCGGGGAAAATTCGTTATTTTTCATATGGTTGCCGCATTGCAACAAATGGCACGGTCCGTGCTAACTCTCACCATAGTCTGACAACGAACCGATCGCCAACTGCAAAAGGAATTTATATGGAACTGAGAATCAAGCCGCGCTATTTCAACGTTAAAACACTTGCCGCAGCCGTCGCTGCCATCACCATGCTGGGTGCCACCAATGTCTCCGCGCAAGCAGCTCCCGCTGTTGTACCGGCCGCCGCACCGACGCCGGAGCACACCTTTGCCACCAAAGTTTCCCTATATAGCGAGTACGAATATCGCGGAATCTCGCAAACATCTGAAAAGCCATCCGGGCAGCTTAATTTCGATTACGCGCATTCGAGCGGCTTCTATTTGGGTGCCTTTGTGTCGAACATTAAATGGATCAAGGACACCAAGAGCGTCGTTCAATCAGGCTTGCCGAGAGCAACGCCAACCGTGCCAGTGTCGCTTTCCGGTTCCGCCGGCGGTGTAGAGCTCGACTTGTTCGGTGGATACAAATTTGAGGTGGTGAAGGACATCACCTTGGATGTCGGATACCTGCGCTACGAGTATGTGGGTTCTGACGCGCTGGTGGTTCGCCAAGGCAATGTGTCGACCGTCGCGCTCGCCAAACCGAATACCAATGAGGTTTACGTCGGCCTGTCGGGCGGGCCATTCAGCTTCAAATACTCTTATTCCACCGGCGACACGTTCGGCGTCGTCAACAGCAAGGGCTCAACCTTTACCGAGTTCAACTGGGCGCAGGAAGTTATGCCTAAGGTAACCCTCAACGCGCAGATCGCACGGCAGACCTACAAGAATAACGGTGGCTTCACTTACACCGTTTATAAGGCGGGCGGCACCTACGACATCGGCGACGGCTGGAACGCGGGCGCGTATTACAAGACGACCAACGCCGTCGAAGCTAACTACACCTATTTGGGCAAAGACTGGAGTAAAGGTCGCCTAGTTGCATTCGTCTCAAAGTCGTTCTAACACCCCTTGCGGCAAACAACACTAGCAATACCGCTGCCGGTTTCGTCCGCGTGTGACGAAGCCGGCAGTATCAACAGATAAATCACTGGGAGCACAACAATGAAATTGGTCACTGCCATCATCAAGCCGTTCAAGCTCGATGAAGTGCGTGAAGCCCTGTCCGCCATCGGCGTGCAAGGCATCACGGTCACTGAAGTCAAAGGGTTTGGACGCCAAAAGGGACACACGGAGCTCTACCGCGGCGCGGAGTATGTGGTCGATTTTCTGCCGAAGGTCAAGATCGAAGCGGCCATCAAGGACGACCTACTCGACCAAGTCATGGAAGCGATCGAAAAATCAGCCAATACCGGCAAAATCGGCGACGGCAAGATTTTTGTCTTCGACCTACAACAAGTTGTTCGTATTCGCACCGGTGAGACCGGCGCGGATGCGCTGTAACCGAGGGAGCCTTCCAACATGAAAACGCTATTTGCTTCACTCGCGCTCGCGCTGACGGTACTCGCGACTACCGCCAACGTGTCTTATGCACAGGACAAAAAAGCAGAGCCCGCAGCAGCGCCCGCTGCCGCTGCTACAGTTACCACATCTGCCACCGCTCCAGCCGCTGCTGGCGCGCCTGCTGCGGCACCTGCCGCCGCACCTGTTCCGGTGCCGAACAAGGGCGACGTGTCTTGGATGTTGGTCTCCACGGCGCTCGTTCTACTCATGAGCGTTCCGGCGCTGGCACTGTTCTACGGCGGTCTGGTCAGATCGAAGAACATGCTGTCGGTACTGATGCAGGTGTTCGTCACCTTCTCGCTGATCAGCGTACTTTGGGTGGTCTACGGCTACAGCCTGGCCTTCACCGAGGGCAACGCGTTTATCGGTGGCTTTGATCGACTCTTCTTCAAGGGCATTGCTGATGTGCCGAAGGGTGAGTTCGCGATGGCTGCAACGTTCAGTAAAGGCGTGGTGATTCCGGAAATGCTGTTCGCCGCATTCCAGTGCACGTTTGCCGCGATCACCTGCTGTTTGATATTGGGCTCGGTCGCTGAACGCATGAAGTTCTCCGCCGTGCTGCTGTTCGTCGTGCTGTGGTTCACATTCGCCTACGCACCGATCGCGCACATGGTCTGGTTCTGGATGGGGCCGGACGCCTACCTAGCCGGCATGGACTCAAAAGCGGTTGATGCGATCAACGAAAAGGCCGGCTACCTGTGGCAGATGGGCGCGCTGGATTTTGCCGGCGGTACGGTGGTTCACATCAACGCCGGTGTTGCAGGCCTGGTCGCGTCATACATGCTTGGCAAGCGTCTTGGCTACGGCAAGGAAGCGCTGACACCACACAACCTGACCATGACCATGATCGGTGCCTCCCTCTTGTGGTTCGGCTGGTTTGGCTTCAATGCAGGCTCGGCACTCGAAGCCGGTAACTCAGCCGTACTGGCGTTCATGAACACCTTCCTCGCCACAGCATGCGCGGTGTTGTCGTGGACCTTCGCTGAGTGGTTGCTCAAGGGCAAGCCATCCATGCTCGGTGCCGCATCTGGCGCGGTGGCAGGCTTGGTCGCAATTACACCCGCCGCAGGCAATGTCGGCATCCCTGGTGCGTTCGTCATCGGCACCTTAGCCGGCATCGTGTGCTTGTGGGGTGTCACCAGTCTCAAGAAAATGCTCAAGGCCGACGACTCGCTCGATGTGTTCGGCGTGCATGCGGTCGGCGGCATCATGGGCGCATTGTTGACCGGCGTATTCGTCTCGCCGGAGTTGGGCGGCCCGGGCTTTGTCACCGATTGGATCACGGCGAAAGTCGGCTTCACTTCAATCGGCGAACAGTTGGTGATTCAGGCCAAAGCGGTCGGCCTGGCCATCGTCTGGTCGGGCGTGGTCACTGCCGTCTCTTTGTTCATCGTGAAAATGGTTGTCGGTCTGCGTGTCTCGGAAGAAGACGAGCGCGAAGGTCTCGATATCACTTCACACGGCGAGACTGCTTACAACAAGTAATCGATGGTGTCGCCACGGCGCTAGCCGTGGC
>JAYVUH010000476.1:0-5491 GCA_043788115.1 Burkholderiales bacterium | reverse complement strand
GCGCACCACGAGGATCCAGACGCCCCAACGAATTTCCAGTCGCCGTCAGAGCCGGTAATTCGCGAAATATTGGTGCCAGAAACGATCACCGTCGGCGAACTTGCACAGAAAATGGCGGTTAAGGCTGCTGAAGTGATCAAGACCATGATGAGGTTGGGCTCAATGGTCACCATTAATCAGGTGTTGGACCAAGAAACCGCGATGCTGGTCGTCGAAGAGATGGGTCACACCGCCATGGCTGCCAAGGCAGACGATCCTGAAGCGTATTTGGTTGATGCGATTGAACACAAGCCCGAGGACATGATTACACGGCCGCCAGTGGTCACGATCATGGGCCACGTCGACCATGGCAAGACATCCTTGCTGGACAAGATTCGTAGCGCGCGGGTCGCCTCCGGCGAAGCAGGCGGCATCACGCAGCACATTGGCGCCTACCACGTGCAGACGCCAAAGGGCGTGATTACGTTCCTTGACACACCTGGCCATGAGGCCTTTACCGCCATGCGTGCGCGCGGCTCGCAAATCACCGACATCGTTATCCTCGTCGTGGCCGCCGATGACGGTGTCATGCCGCAGACCAAAGAGGCGATCGCACACGCCAAAGCCGCCAACGTCCCCATGATCGTGGCAATCAATAAGGTCGACAAACCCGAGGCCAATCTCGAACGTGTCCGACAGGATCTGGTCGCAAACGACGTGCTGCCGGAGGAGTATGGCGGCGACGTCATGTTTGTGCCGGTCTCGGCAAAGACCGGCGCGGGAATCGACGAGTTGCTCGAGGCGATTCTATTGGTCGCTGAAGTTGCCGAACTGAAAGCGGTGACAGACGCGCCAGCGAGGGGTGTTGTCATCGAGGCCCGCTTAGACAAGGGACGCGGTCCAGTCGCGACCGTTCTGGTCATGGCGGGGACGCTGAAGAAGGGTGACATGCTGCTCGCCGGTGGCGTGTTTGGGCGTGTTCGCGCCATGATTGATGAAGACGGCAAGAGCGTTGATTCTGCCGGCCCGTCCATACCGGTTGAAGTGCAGGGATTGACCGATGTTCCCGGCGCCGGTGAGGACATGATGGTCTTGAACGATGAGCGCAAGGCGCGCGAAATCGCCCAGTTCAGACAAGGTAAGTATCGTGACGTCAAGCTGGCCAAACAGCAAGCAGTCAAGCTCGAGAATGCATTTGAGCAAATGGGCGCAGGTGCCACCAGGTCGCTGACGGTCATCATCAAGGCGGACGTGCAGGGATCCTATGAAGGCCTCACCCACGCGCTCGGCAAATTGACGACTGACGAGGTCAGAGTCAATGTGGTGCACGCAGGCGTCGGCGCGATTACCGAGTCGGATGTCAATCTGGCGCTGGCCTCGAAGGCGGTGATCATCGGCTTCAATGTGCGCGCGGACGCGGGTGCTCGCAAGCTGGTTGAAACCTCAGGTGTTCAGGTTCGCTACTACAACATCATTTACGAAGCCGTCGATGACGTGAAGGCAGCACTCGGTGGCTTGTTGTCACCAGAGATCAAGGAAGTCATCCTCGGCCTAGTCGAGATTCGCACTGTCTTCAAGATTTCGAAGATCGGTTCCGTTGCAGGTTGTTTCGTACTTGACGGTTTGATCAAGCGCGGCGGGTCGATCCGGTTGTTGCGCGACGGCGTGGTGATTTTCACCGGCGAACTCGATTCGTTGAAGCGATTCAAGGACGATGTCAAGGACGTCAAAGCCGGCTTTGAATGCGGGCTGTCGATCAAGAATTTTGACGACATCAAGGAGGGTGATCAGGTCGAGTCGTTTGAAACGACTGAAGTTGCCCGCACACTCACCTAATCCCGCTAAGCGCTGTTGACATACCGTGTCTGAAGCCAGAAACCGCAAGATCGCGGATCAAATCCAGCGCGAGCTCTCGGAGTTCATCCGGCTCGACATGCGCGATCCTAGGGTCTCCATGGTGACATTGACCGGCGTTGATCTGGCCAGCGATAACTCGCACGCCAAGATATTCTTCACGCAACTCGGCAGCGATGAGCAAGCGGCGTCCTGCCGAAAAGGGCTCAATAGCGCCGCCGGGTTCTTGCGGATGCAGCTTGCCAAGCGGCTGACGATTCGTACGGTTCCGGCGCTGCATTTTGAAGTCGACCACTCTATCGAGCGAGGCGCGCATCTTTCCAAGCTGATCAACGATGCGGTGGCGGATGACGCCACGCATCCGCGCGACGGAGATGACGTTTCCCGTTGATCCAAGTGACGGTCTGGTCGTCCCATGACTGAACGACGCACACCTATCGTCAGACGCGAGGTAAACGGTGTGCTGTTGCTGGATAAGCCTGTCGGACTTTCATCGACACAGGCCATGGCTGCGGCAAAACGTATCTTCAGAGCAGAAAAGGCCGGCCACACCGGAACATTGGACCCGTTTGCGACCGGCCTCCTGCCGGTTTGCTTCGGGGAGGCAACAAAGTTTTCGCGCTTCATGCTCGACGCGCAAAAGTCCTACCGTGCCACACTGAAACTCGGCGAGACCAGTTCCACAGGTGATACCGAGGGCGTGATCACCAAACACAAGGCGGCTTCGGTTAGTGATCAACAGGTTGCGCGTGTGTTGGCCGGATTCGTCGGCACGCAATCGCAAATCCCGCCCATGTACTCCGCCCTCAAGCGTGACGGTGTGCCGCTTTACGAACTGGCGCGCAAGGGCATCGAAGTTGCCCGCGAGCCGCGCCAGATTACGGTCTACGCGATCAAGCAGGTGTCGCTCGATGGCCAGCAACTGGTCATCGACGTGGATGTCAGCAAGGGAACCTACATTCGCGTGCTTGCGGAGGACATTGGTCGTTTGCTGGGTTGTGGGGCACACTTGACGGATTTGCGACGCACGGCGACAGGTGGTTTTGACGTTGCCAGCGCACACACGCTTGCCGCGCTTGCGGCGTCCGATGCGCTGCGGCTCGATGGATTGCTGCTCGAGCCGAAATCACTTTGTGCGGGGCTGGCCGTTATTCACCTCGCACAAGAAGATGCGAATATTTTCTGTCATGGTGGCTGGGTGGGAATGGAAGGGACTCCGCCGGCGGCCGGTGAGTACGCCATACATCGTCAGGAGGGTCTATTTCTGGGGGTTGGCGAAGTGGCTACGGTCGGATCCGGTGCCCGCCTCTCGCCGACCCGTGTCATGGTAAATCGCCCGCAACAACCCGACGAATCGTTGTAAACCCCATGATTTCGTTGCAGTTATTACTGAACATCGGCTATAATTTTGATCCCGCAAGTAGGAACCATTCCGAACGCCGTAATCATCCACGACAGGATGTTTGATTTGATAGGAAATATCATGACGACCACCGCAAGAACCGCTGACGTAATCGCCGAGCACGCCCGCGCTAAAGGCGACACCGGCTCGCCGGAAGTGCAAGTCGCGCTGCTGACGAACCGCATCAACGAACTCACCGACCATTTTAAGAAGCACGTCAAGGACCATCATGGTCGCCGTGGTTTGCTCCGCATGGTATCCAAGCGTCGCAGCCTGCTTGATTACCTGAAGCGCACCAAACTTGACACCTACCGCTCACTGATCGACAAACTCGGCTTGCGTAAGTAAGCAAGTAGAGCGTCCGATCTGGAATAGCCCCACTGTCCGATTTATTGGCAGCGGGGCTTTTTTACTTTTTGCCTCACCGAGACGCCGCGTCATGGTCAGTTACGAATGACGAGATTTTAACGAATACCACAGCAATACAGACATAACTCACTGCACACATCGAGGGAATTCCCGAATGAAAGCTATCAAGAAGACACTGCAATACGGGCGGCACACGCTCACCATTGAAACGGGCGAAATCGCCCGTCAAGCCGACGGCGCGGTACTTGTTTCGTTAGACGACACCGTTGTTCTGGTCACCTGCGTTGCACGCCGGGACGCCAAGGAAGGGCAGGATTTTTTCCCGCTCACAGTTGATTACCAAGAGAAGACCTTCGCTGCCGGCAAGATCCCAGGCGGCTTCTTCAAGCGTGAAGGCCGTCCTTCCGAGAAAGAAATCTTGACCAGCCGGCTGATCGACCGCCCGCTGCGCCCGCTGTTTCCAGACGGCTTCTACAACGAGGTGCAGATCATCGCGACGGTGCTCTCGATTGATCCAGAGATCGATTCTGATATTCCAGCGATGATCGGTGCGTCCGCTGCGGTAACGCTGGCTGGCCTGCCGTTTGATGGTCCGATTGGCGCGGCGCGGGTTGGCTATATTGATGGGCAGTACATCCTCAATCCGACCAAGACTGAGCTCGAAACGTCGAAATTGAATTTGATCGTCGCGGGAACCGACAGCGCGGTGTTGATGGTTGAGTCCGAGGCGATGGAATTGCCGGAAGACATCATGCTCGGCGCGGTGGTGTTTGGTCACGATCAACAGCAGGCTGTCATCAACGCGATCCTTGATCTTGCCGACGAAGCTGGCAAAGATCCGTGGGCATGGACGCCGCCATCGCCGCCGCAAGCGCTGATCGATCAGATCAACGCGATGGCAGCGAACGATCTCAACGAGGCGTTTCGTATTAAATCGAAGGGCGCTCGTTCGGAAAAACTTTCTGAAATCAACAAGCGTGTGATTTCTGCAATGTGTACCGGCGCCGAAGGCGCGCCGGATAAAAATACCGTCTCGTCGCTGCTGTTCGCGATCGAATCGAAAATCGTCCGCGGCCAGATTCTGAACGGCGAGCCACGTATCGATGGTCGTGATACCCGCACGGTGCGTCCGATCTCGATTCGCACGTCGGTGTTGCCACGTACGCACGGCTCGGTGTTGTTTACCCGTGGTGAAACACAAGCGGTGGTGGTCGCAACTCTCGGTTCGTTGAAGGATTCACAAATCATCGATGCACTGCAAGGCGAATACAAAGACCGTTACATGTTCCACTACAACTTCCCGCCGTACTCAACAGGTGAAACCGGTCGTGTCGGTTCACCGAAGCGCCGCGAAATCGGTCACGGCCGCCTAGCAAAGCGCTCGCTGATCGCTGTGTTGCCGAGCGAAGCTGAGTTCGGCTACGCCATGCGCGTCGTCTCCGAAATCACGGAATCGAACGGTTCGTCATCGATGGCTTCGGTTTGTGGCGGCTGCCTCGCGCTGATGGATGCTGGCGTGCCGATGAAAGCGCACGTTGCGGGTGTGGCGATGGGTCTCATCAAGGAAGGTGCCAAGTTCGCTGTGCTAACCGATATTCTTGGTGACGAAGATCACCTCGGCGACATGGATTTCAAGGTCGCGGGTACCGAAATGGGTATCACCGCGCTACAGATGGACATCAAGATCACCGGCATCACCAAGGAGATCATGGATGTGGCGTTGAAGCAGGCGCGCGAAGGCCGCATGCACATTCTTGGTTTGATGAAGCAAGCCGTACCGACAGCCCGTTCGGAACTCTCGCAGTTCGCGCCGCGCATCATCAAAATCAAAATCCATCCGGACAAGATTCGCGAAGTGATCGGCAAGGGCGGTAGCGTTATCCAGGC
>JAYVUH010000475.1:0-10553 GCA_043788115.1 Burkholderiales bacterium | reverse complement strand
GGTTCAGATTGTGGAGAGATCGGGGCAACTGGTAGGCATGCGACGAAGGTGCGTTGCCGGGCTACCGCACGAGGAGCAAAACGACGCAGATGCTCCAATATCGCCGCAAAATGAATTGAATGAACTTGATCAGACCCTCCCTAGGGGAGGGCCGTTAGAAAGCAAGAAAAGGGCGGCCGGAACATAATGCTGTCAACCGGCGACGGGCAGGGGCGTTTTTCAGCCAGTGCCCCGAAGGCGGCATTGACGACCGGTGCCAACCGGGGCTGTCTTGACAAGATTTACATCTCAACACAAAAAGGGGATCAGAAATGAAACGACTTTTCGCCATTTTCGTCGCGTTTTTCGCGATGATCAACATTGCCTTCGCGGCGGTGAATATCAACACCGCAACCAAAGACGAACTCGCCACCTTGAACGGTATCGGCCCGTCGAAAGCGCAAGCCATCATCGATTACCGCACCAAGAACGGTCCGTTCAAGACCTTTGCCGATGTTGACAACGTTCCTGGTATCGGTGCTGGCGTGATGGCCAAGATCCAGAAAGACGTGACCTTGACCGGCAAGACGACGGTTGCGCCAGCGGCAGCTGCGCCCGCGAAGGCCGACGCGAAACCTGCAGCACCAGCAAAGGCAGTCACCAAGGCGGAAGAAAAGAAAGCCGAAGCCAAAGCTGACGCTAAAGCCGAGAAGAAAGAAGCCGCCGCCGACAAGAAAGTCGCCGACACAAAAGCCGACGCTAAAGCAGAAAAGAAAGACGCTACCGCCGTCAAGAAGGAAGAAAAAGTAACCGCCGCTGCTGATGCCAAGAAGGCTGACGCTAAGACCGACGCTAAAGCAACAATGGACAAAGCGGCTGCAACCAAGAAAGTAGAGAAGGCCGACGCTGCTGCCGACAAGAAAGCTGCAGACGCGAAAGCGGACGCGAAGGCCGCTAAGAAAGAAGCCGCAGCCGACGCTAAGAAAGAAAAGGCCGCTGCTGCTGAAGCCAAAAAAGCTGAGAAGAAAGCCGCCGATGACGCAGCAGCAAAGGCAAAAGCCGACAAGGCAAAAGCTGACGCAGCTGCGAAGGCCGACAAGGCCAAGAAAGAAGACGCGCCAAAGAAGTAAGTTGGGTGCCGGTGGTTCAACAAAAAAGCCCCGCGATGCGGGGCTTTTTTTTGGCCGAGTGAACAGCGAATCGAGTAAAGTTGGGGCAAATCGAGGTCGTGCTGCCACTGCGGCAGCTCGCCGGAAAACATGATCCTGTTATGAAGGATGTTATGCAGCACGCCTCACATCAAGTTGTTGATCAAGAAGCGTTTTTCTCTACCGGCAAGTGGGCTTTCAGGGGGACAGCGCGGAATGTTAGGGAGACTCGGAGTCTCCCTAAATCTAGTTCGGCATCAAGGAGAGTGACCCGTGCCACTTAGCCCGGCAGAACAATTTGCACACAGTACAGTGCGAATCGAGTGCGACCTTGCTGGTGGAGAAGTTGGAACCGGTACAGGCTTTTTCTACAGCCTCGACCGAAGCGGAGATCAACACAAACCGGTTATCGTAACAAATAAACATGTTGTAGAAGGAGCAGTAAAAGGACGCTTTCTTCTGACTTTGCATAACGGAAACGACGGCCCCAGTATCGGAAATGTGCAAGCCTATGAGCTTGACTCATTCCAGAGTCGTTGGATTCCTCATCCAGATAATGATGTTGATTTATGCGTGATGCCGATTGCACCATTGCTTCACGAGGCCGAAAGAACCAAAACTAGATTCTTCTTTGTTACCCTCGACAAGAATCTCATTCCAACAGCAGCTGACATGGAAGACATGTTGGGGCTGGAAACCATAATGATGGTTGGCTATCCCAACGGGTTATGGGATCGGGTAAATAATCTTCCAATATTTCGAAAGGGTATTCTGGCGTCAGATTACAAATACAACTGGAATGGAAAGAAAGAATTTCTTATTGATGCCGCTTGTTTCCCCGGGTCAAGTGGCTCGCCGGTGATGCTTTTCGAAGTAGGAAATTACCAGACAAGAAACGCGCTAGTTATGGGCTCTCGGATAAAGCTTCTGGGCATTCTGTATGCGGGCCCGCAACACACTATTCATGGTGACGTTAAAATCGTAGTGGTCCCCACCCAACAGAAGGCTGTATCTGTTGCCGCGATCCCCAATAACCTGGGTATTGTTATTAAGGCGGAGCAACTCAATGCTTTTGAGGGAATGCTCAAGTGATGCCGAACAAAGCGCTCCAGCCGACGTCTCTGTCGCCGCTTCGCGTCGCCAGAGCCGCGGCTGAGCTTCGTCGTTACGCCCCCAACCGCCCAAACGTCGTCTTAATCGCCACACCCTTCGCCAGCGTCTGCTGCACAACACAGTAGCGTTCGGTCAATTTCTTCAGGGTATCGAGCTGCGCATCGGTCGCGTCGGTGTCGAGCGCGAAATGTACGCGTATCGCGCTAAAGCCAACCGGCGTGGCCTTGTCGACACCGAGCGTGCCGCGAAAGTCGAGGTCACCCTCGGCGCGAATGTCTGAATTGTGAATCGTCACACCGAGCGCGGTGGAAACCGCAGCGAGCGTGACGCCTGCGCAACCGACCAGCGCTTGCAAGAGCATGTCGCCCGAGCAGGCGAGTGTGCCATCGCCACCGGCGGCTGGGTGTAGGCCGGAGCGGGTGGTGCCAAGAAACGTGGCGACGTCGCAGCCGACTTCGGGTTGCGCGAGTTTGCCGCTCGCGTGCAACACCAGCTTGGCAGCGTCGGGGGTTTCGCGATATGTAGCTTTGAGCGGCGCTTGGGCGGCGCTGAGTTTTTCAGTGAGGGTGGCGGTCGACATTGGCGTGTTTGCGCTGCGCTTCATACAGCGGGGCAGTATTGGATAGGGCGGCAATGATACCTTCTACCTGCACATACGCCGCGTCACCATTCGTCGCCGGACGAAAATCCGAAATGACGGTCGCGCCGACCGGGTGCGGCGCGTGGCGCTGCCCGTGACCCTGGCCGCCAAGCACGAGCACGCGGTCTGCCAATCGCACCGCTTCATCGGGGTCGTGCGTGACAATCACCGTGGCGGTTTGGTGGCGCGTGGTGACCTCACGGGTAAGGGCCAGCAACTTGCGACGGGTGATGACGTCGAGCGCAGAAAATGGCTCGTCTAGGAGCAGGACATCGGGCTCGCGTACCAGCGCCCGCGCGATGGCGACGCGCTGGGCCATGCCACCGGATAATTGCTTTGGCAAGCAATGACGGGCGTTTTCAAGGCAAACCTCTTGGAGAAGGCCGTCAATGCTAGAGTTTCGAATTGAATTGTTCGTTGTGGCTGGGTCGGCAAACGCAATGTTCTGCTCAACGGTGAGCCACGGCAGCAGACGTGGCTCCTGAAAGACCATGCCGATTTGCGGCCTGGCCTCCTTGCCCGCCACGTTGATTTCGCCGGCCCAGTCGCGGTCGAGCCCGGCGATGGCGCGCAGCAGCGTGCTTTTGCCGCAACCCGATGCGCCGAGCACGGCGACGATTTCGCCGGCATGCACATCGAACGCAATCGGCCCCAGCACGGGCGCATTGTCAAAGCGCTTTTCGAGTACGCGGACCGTTAAACGTGGGGTGCAATGCAAAACGCTGTCCACGGCGTTACGTAACACGCTATCCACGGCGCTGTGCACAGCACTACGCATGCTGCGGCGCGCCGTGCGGGTTGGCCACATCGCGCCACGCCAGCGCGCGACGCTCAATAGCGACCAATATTGAATCGGACGCCTTGCCCAGAATTGCGAGCGTGATAATCGCGATCAGCACGAGATCGGCTCGTCCGGTTTCACGACCGTCTGTGAGCAGGTAGCCCAGACCCGAGGTCGCGGCAATCAGTTCGGCGGCAACGAGGAACATCCAGCCGAGGCCAAGGGACGCACGCAGCCCGGTAAAAATTGTCGGCAGCGACGCTGGCAGAAAGATCTTTAGCAGCAATGCGCGGCGACTGAAGCCGAGTTGTTGGCCGACCTCCACCAGTTTGCGGTCCACATCACGAAGACCAGCGGCTGTCGCAAGATACATCGGGAAGAATGTGCCGATGGCGATCAAGGCCAACTTCGGCGCGATGTCGATGCCGAGCCAGAGTAGCAGTAGCGGTACCCACGCCAGCGAAGGAACGGCTCGTAGCGCTTGCAAGCTCGGGTCCAAGAGTTGATTGAGTCGAGCGTTCAAGGCCGTCAAGCCGCCCAGCGCGAGGCCGATGCTGGCGCCAATTACGAAACCGGCGGCGACACGCGCGCTGCTCACGCCGATATGTCGCCAAATGCTCCCGTCACGAATCAATGACGCGAACGTGTCGATGAGAGCCGAGGGTGGTGGTAGCAGATGCGGCGCAACCCAGCCCGCCCTCGAGGCAATTTCCCAGATCGCCGTAAATCCGACGGGCAGCAGCAGACCGATTGGCAAGCGCCATTGCCGAGCTTGGGGAGAGCGGTGCATGGCGCGCGCTAGGGATGGGTTCACCGATGGGCTCACCCCAAGTGTGCCGGTGAAGGTGCTTGTGCTCATCATTGACACCGTAGCCGCAACTAGCGGGTGGTGCCGTGTGGATAGAGTGACGCTACCTTCGTGGCCGGCGCGGTGGTGATCAGTTCGTCAATGACCGCGCCAACATTGGTGCCGGGCTTGACCAAGCCTTCTTCGAGCAAGATCGATGCGGCAGCGCGCAGCGCGGCGCGGTGGGAGTCTGTCGGAATCGACTCGTTGAAGCCGGTGCGTGCGAGCTGGCGCTTGGCGACGTCCAGACTGATCTTTGCCTCGTCGGCGAGCAGTTGGGCGGCCTCGTCGGGGTTTTTCTGAATCCAGATGCGGGCGCGCTCGTAGAGCCGGACCGCGCGCTCAACCGCCTCCGGATACTGCTTGGCAAACCGTTCGGTGGTATTGAGAAAACCGTAGGTGTTGAAGTTGACATTACGGTAGATGATGCGGGTACCGGCCTCCAACTCACTTGCGGCCAGCAACGGGTCGAGTCCGGCCCATACGTCAACGCGCTTTTGCTCAAGCGCGACACGGCCATCTGCGTGTTGGAGGTGTACCAGCTCCACATCATTCTTGGTCATCCCCTGCGTGTGTAACGCACGCAGCGTGAATAGAAACGGATCGGTGCCCTTGGTCGCAGCAATTTTTTTCCCCCGCAAGTCGGCCAAGGTCTTGATTGGCGAGTCCTTCGCGACGGCAAGTGCTGTCCACTCGGGGCGCGAAAAAACGAAGACGGTCTTGATGGGGTTGCCGTTTGCCCGCGCTAATACCGCGGCTAGACCGGCGGTGGAACCAAAGTCCACCGCGTCGGCCGCCAGGAATTCCAGCGCACGGTTGCTGCCAGCCGATTGAATCCACCTTACTTTCGTGTTCGTTTTTGCAAACTCCTGCTCCGCCCAGCCAAATTTCCGGACAACGAGGCTCGGTGGAGAATAAAAGGCGAAGTCGAAGCGCACCTCAGGTGGGCCGCTTTCGGCGGCTGCGTGCAAGGTAAACGGCAGCGCTACTGCAGCCAGCAGGGCGGCGGTTGCGAGGAGGGCCTGTCGTCTGGCGAAGGTGGGGGATGTCATGGCGCGTCGATTCGTTGAGGTTTTCGTGACACGAATACTAGGCCGCGTGGTATATAATTAGAACGACTAAATAGTGATTTAATATATAGTTATCGCATAACAAGATTGGTCCCGATGAATTTGCAACAAATACGTTACGTCCGCGAAATCGCGCGACAAGACTTGAACCTCACCCAAGCCGCGCTGGCGCTGCATGCCTCGCAGCCTGGGGTATCCCGTCAGGTAAGAGAGTTTGAAGACGAGCTCGGTGTTGATGTCTTTGTCCGGCAAGGCAAACGGCTGACCGCGCTGACGCCGGCCGGTGAAGCGGTGGTTGCGATCTGTGAGCGCCTGCTAGGCGAGGTTGATAGCTTGAAGCGTGTCGGCCGCGAATTCTCGGACGCGAATCAAGGTGAACTGGTGATTGCGGCGACCCATATGCAGGCGCGCTACGCGTTGCCGCAAGTGGTGAAGGCGTTTCTCAAGAAGTATCCCGGCGTGCGACTGAGTATGCGACAGGGCGCACCCCGAGAACTGGCGGAGATGGTGATCGGCGGCAAGGCTGACATCGCGATTGCCACCGAGACACTTGACCGTTACCCTGAACTGGTCACGGAGGCACTATATCGCTGGCATCATTGCGTGATCGTGCCGAAGGCGCATCCGCTCGCCTCGGAGAAGAAACTCACGCTGGCCAAAATTGCGCGGTATCCCATCGTCACGTACGATGCTGCGTTTTCGGGGCGTTCGGCGCTCGACGATACCTTCAGCGAGGCCGGTCTGGAGATTGACGTTGTGCTCACCGCGATCGACACGGACGTCATCAAAACGTATGTGCGCGAAGGGCTAGGCGTGGGAATCATCGCCGGGATGGCGGTCGATGCGCGTGATCATGACTTGATCGTATTCGATGGCGCCAAACTCTTCCCCGAGCGCACAACTAAACTTGCCTATCGCAAGAACACCTACCTGCGCGGCTTTGTGCGTGATTTCATGCAAAGCCTCGCCGAACACCTCCGGACTAAACAGACATGAATACGATAGAGCACGCCGTCGGTAATACACCACTCGTCAAACTCCAGCGTATTCCGCAGCGGGCGGGTGTCGACGCCAGCAACACGCTGTTGGGAAAGCTTGAGGGCAATAATCCAGCGGGTTCGGTGAAAGATCGCCCGGCAATGTCGATGATCTCACGAGCTGAAGCGCGCGGCGAGATCAAACCCGGTGACACACTTATCGAAGCCACCTCTGGCAACACCGGTATCGCACTCGCCATGGCGGCGGCAATCAAGGGCTACAAGATGGTGCTGTTGATGCCGGAAAATTTATCGATTGAGCGCCGACAAACTATGCGTGCGTTTGGTGCGGAGCTCATTCTCACGTCGAAGGAGATGGGCGGCATGGAATACGCGCGTGATCAGGCCGAGCAAGTGCAACGCGAGCGCGGCGGGATGATACTGAACCAATTCGCCAATCCCGATAATCCGCTCGCACACTACCTGAGCACAGGGCCCGAAATTTGGCGCGACACGCAAGGCAAGGTCACGCATTTCGTCGCGACCATGGGCACCACTGGCACCATCATGGGCGTCTCACGCTACCTAAAAGAGATGAACCCCAATATCCAAATCATCGGTGTGCATCCGGCGGACGGCTCCAACGTGCCGGGCATTCGCAAATGGGGCGCAGCGTACGTGCCAAGCATTTATGACTCTGCGCGCGTAGATCGTGTAATCGAGGTTACCCAAGACGCGAGCGAAGAGATGGCACGTCGGCTTGCAGCGGAAGAGGGCATCTTTGCCGGGATTTCGTCAGGTGGTGGTTTGGTGGCGGCGCTTCAAGTTGCGTCTGAGGTGAATGACGCGGTGATCGTACACATCGTTTGCGACCGAGGCGACAGGTATTTGAGCACAGGCGTTTTTCCTGCGTAGAGTGCGAGAATGTCGGTATTACCAAACCCCATCTCACCATGACACCCATTCTCGTTTTTGACATCGAAACCATCCCCGACGTCGATGGCCTTCGCAAGCTGCATGAGCTTGACCCATCGCTGAGCCCGGATGCTGTCGCCGAGTTTGCGTTTCAGCGCCGCCGCCAACAAACAGGTAGTGACTTTCTGCCATTGCATGTGCAACGCGTGTGCGCCATCTCATGCGTACTACGCACCGACGAAGGGCTGCGAGCTTGGACGATTGGCAAGCCTGACGATGATGAGAAGCACATCATCCAGCAGTTTTTCAAGGGCATTGAGAAATACACGCCGCAAATCGTATCGTGGAATGGCAGTGGGTTTGATCTGCCGGTGCTCAACTATCGTTCGTTGGTACATAGCGTTGTTGCGCCGAAGTTTTGGGATATGGGCGAAGACGACCGAGACTTCAAATGGAACAACTACATCAGCCGCTACCACATGCGGCACCTGGACTTGATGGACTTGCTGGCGATGTACCAGCCGCGGGCGAGCGCGCCGCTTGACGCGTTGGCGCAACTCTGCGGCTTTCCAGGTAAGTTGGGCATGGACGGCAGCCAAGTTTGGGCAGCGTATCAGCGAGGTGAGATCAATGCCATTCGCGATTATTGCGAGACAGATGTGATGAACACCTATCTGGTGTTTCTGCGCTTTCAATTGATGCGCGGCGTACTAACCGAGGCTAGCTGCGCCACGGAAATCAGCGTTGTACGCGAATTCCTTGCCGCCAATGCGGCAACGGTTCACTGGCAGAAGTTCGACGCCGCCTGGAAGAGATAGGTCGTAACCCATAGTTCGTAAACCCATAGGTCGTAGCCTACTGCACGGGAAACGCCACGACGTGGTCGATTTCCGTGCGGATACCGATCCGTTGACCGAGTTCGTGATTGTGGTGCGAAGGCACCAGCGACAGCACTTCGGTGCCGCTGTCCAGATGCAGTGTGTAGAGAATGTCAGCGCCGCGAAACGCCTTGTGAACAACTTTGGCGGTGGAGGGACTTAGGTCGTCGTGCTGGATGTCGTCGGGACGAAGCAACACCTCATAGCGGCGACCCGTTTCGACTTCAATGTGAGATTCGTCGGTGGGGTGCATGCGCCCGAGTTCAGTATCGATCATTCCGTCCGTCCCGCCCAGTCCTGGAATCACCACGCCCTGGCCGACAAAATCCGCGACGAAACGCGATTTCGGGCAGTGGTAGAGGTTGTATGCCGTGTCCGTTTGTTCGATGACGCCGCCGTTCATCACGCTCACCGTATCCGAGATGGAAAACGCCTCGTTCTGATCGTGGGTGACGAACAACGCCGTCGTGTTTTGTGACTTTAGGAGTGCACGGATTTCCAAACTCAGTTTCTCGCGCAGCTCAACATCGAGTCCGGAGAACGGCTCGTCCATCAGCAGCAGCCGCGGGCGTGGTGCAAGCGCGCGGGCTAGGGCGATACGTTGGCGCTGTCCGCCGGAAAGCTCGTGTGGATAGCGGAGCGCAAACGCCTGCATTCCCACCAATCCGAGCATCTCATTGACGCGGTCGGTTCGTTGTAGGGCACTCAGTTTTCTGAGGCCAAAGGCAATGTTTTGCGAAATGTTGAGGTGTGGGAATAGCGCAAAGTCCTGGAACACGTATCCAATGGCGCGATCTTCAGGCTCGACAAACACACCGGGCGCCGTGAGGACAGCGTTGCCGATGGCGATGCGGCCGGCGACTGGTTTTTCGAATCCTGCAACGAGCCGAAGTACGGTAGTTTTGCCACAGCCGCTCGGCCCCAACAGGCAGGCGACGTCGCCTTCTGCGATCTGAAAATTCAGTGATCTACAAACGTCTCTCCCACTGGCGTAGGCAAACGTCAGGTGTTGAATGGTTAGGAGCTGGGCCATTGGTGGCGCTTTCGTGGCTGCTGGATGTTTTGGATAGAGTTCGCTTTCTCATTGACAAATGAGAATCATTCGCATTATAGTGCATTCGAACCGAGCGCGCAATCGCCGGATTTATCACCCAGACAACTTGGAATGAATATGAAACTACTCGCAATCCTCTGCAGTGCACTCCTCAGTGCCATCAGCGCGGCGGCCACCGCGCAAACGCAAGTGCTGAACCTCTATTCGTCGCGGCACTACCAGACCGACGAGGCGCTCTATTTGAACTTTGAAAAAGCCACCGGCATCAAAATTAACCGTATCGAAGGACCGGAAGATCCATTGCTTGAACGGATGAAAAGCGAAGGCAGCCGCAGTCCGGCCGATGTCCTCATCACGGTAGATATGGGACGCCTGATGAAGGCCCAGGAAGCGGGGCTGTTCCAGCCGATCAAATCTGCCGCGTTGGAAGCCGCAGTGCCGCCAGAGCTACGCGCTGCAGACGGTTCATGGTTTGGCTTTTCGGTGCGCGCAAGACCCATCCTCTACGCCAAAGCCAAGGTGGATCCGAAACAGTTGCCCGACTATGAAAGCCTTGCAGACCCCAAGTGGAAGGGCAAGCTTTGCATGCGTTCCGGCAGCAGCCCGTACAACATTTCCATGATGAGCTCGCTGATTGCTGCTAATGGTCCGGACAAGGCGGAAGAGTGGGCGCGGGGCGTTGTTGCCAACTTAGCTCGCGCGCCAAAGGGTGGCGACACCGACCAGATCAAGGCGCTCGCGGCGGGCGAATGTGACATCACGATCGGCAATACCTACTACTTCGTCCGGCTGATGAAATCAGACAAAGCCGAAGACAAGGCGCTCGTTGCCAAAGTCGGTTTGATATTCCCCAATCAGTCGGGTAGCAACGGCCGCGGTACACATATCAACATTTCTGGTGCCGGGGTTGCCAAATACGCGCCGAACAAAGCCAACGCAATCAAGTTTCTAGAATACCTTGCCACCCCCGCCGCGCAGTCGTACTTTGCCAATGGCAACAACGAGTATCCGGTGATCGGCAAATCCAACAACGCTGAACTGGATTCGTTGGGCGGGTTCAAGCGCGATCCGCTGAAGATGGAAATGGTCGGCAAAAACTACGCCGCCGCGTCGCAGATCTTTGACCGGGCTGGGTGGAAATAGGCAAGCAA
>JAYVUH010000474.1:0-3871 GCA_043788115.1 Burkholderiales bacterium | reverse complement strand
TCACTTTCATGGTCATCCTCCGTATCGCTAGGCGCCGCTCAACTATCCCGCCACCGACACCTGCGCCAAGCCGGCGTCGACGATGATGTTTTGCCCGGTAATGCCGTCGGAGTCGTCGGCCGCGAGAAACAGTGCGGTTCGCGCGACGTGGGCGGGATCCAGCCGATACTTAAGACATTGCATCTCGATGAATTTTTTGTCTTCGTCGGCGTTGCGCCACAGCGCCTGCTGGCGCTCGGTGACAATCGCCCCCGGCACCAACGCATTGACGCGGATGTTCTGCTCGCCGAGCTCGCGCGCAAGCGTGCGGGAGAGCCCGGCGATGGCTGCCTTGGACGATGTGTAGCCGACTAAATTGGGACGGCCACGCATCCAAGAGATGGAGCCGAGGTTGATGATCGAGCCGCCGCCCGCTGCCGCCATGCCGGGCGCGACTTGCTGAATCGCGAACACATGGTGCCGTAGATTCAACGCGAGGCAGTTATCCCAGTAGTCGGGCGTCAGCTCTGCCAGCGAGTGGCGCTGATCATTACCCGCGTTGTTAATCAGCACGCGAATCGCGCCGAAGCGCTGCTCGACAGCCGCCAAGCCCGCTTGATATGCAGGGATGTCGCGCACATCACAGACAAAAAAATACGGCACTTTATGTGCTGACGAGAGTGTCTTGACCAAGGCTTCGCTGCTTGCCGTGTCGATGTCACAGAATGCAACCTGTGCACCTTGGCTAGAAAAATGCGTGACCAGCGCCGCGCCGATGCCGGATCCGCCGCCGGAAATGAACACCACACGATCGTGCAGGCTCGGATAGGTTGTCGAACTCATAGCGCCCCTTTGAGGAAGCTCTGATTAAGTCCATTTCGTCGCCATACTTTGTTGCTCATACAAAAATATCTCCTTACATATCAGACATATGGCGCGTCAATATTTTTGCGGGCTTGGCAACTATGGCGCCTAGTCTGGCTTATTCCATTTTCAAACCATTAATCATTTATAACGGAGTAGCCCGTCATGGAGCGAAGCGCAATGCGGGACGGTGCTTGTGTGGTGACCGCCCTGCAATGCGCTACGCTTCTTGCAGGCTACTGGTGTTGAATTTGAATCATTAATGTACCAATGAATTGGAAATTGAATTAGAACTGAACCTAATCAGAGCTTCCTTTTGTTTCAGTCGACATAATACGGCGCGGCCAGTCCTGCGTCAGCCGAGTCAGGCAGGCGGTAGCGAAACAATCCACCGGAATGTGGGTATCGCGCCAGTTCGTCGTCGTCGGCACCTTCGCGCGCGGTCGTGATGTAGAGCGTACGCAAATCATCATCGCCGAAGGTCACCATCGTCGCTCTTCTGGCCGCGACCCTGATCTCGGCGATCAATTTTCCGTCCGGCGAAAAGCCCAGCACGCGGCCACCTTCATATTGGGCACTCCAATAGTTGCCCGCTGAATCGATTGCGGCGCCATCCGGTCTGCCCCCGTAGTCCGCTGCCATCTTGTCGTCCGACATGCGCAAGAATTCTTCCCGTCCCAGTGCTCGCCCGGTTAGCGGATCAAGCAGAAATCGATACACCACGTGGTTGGGCGTGTCCGACTGATAAACGGCGCTGCCATCGATTGAAAATGCGAGCCCATTGCTTACCTTCACACCCCAACCTTGGTCAGGGCCCCATGCCATGCGCACCGTTCCGCGCTCGAGCACAAACAGTGCGGCAGCCTCTGTGGTGCGCGGTTCAAACATCGCGCCGGCCCAGAAGCGACCTGCGGCATCACATTTGCCATCATTGAAGCGCATGTTGGCTTGGTCGTAGGGCGCGTCGGCTATTTTATGAAGTGCTGCTGTTTTAGGATCGAAACGATAGAAGCCATCGCGCAGCGCGGCGATCAAACCGCCATCTTGCGCGAGGGCGATACAGCCCGGCTCGGTCGGCACCTTCCAGCACTCGTCGGCAGGGCTCAATGGGTTGAAGCGGTGCGGGTCAAAGCGATGCGGGTCAAAGCGATGAATCGCTCGACCCGAAATATCGACCCAGTAGAGTTTTTTTTCCTGCGCGCTCCACAACGGTGACTCGCCAAGCGCAGCGCGGGCGTCGAGCACTAGTTCCGCCTCGCCGGACAAAATCACGACTTGGCTCCACCACCGGACGCTGTGAGTTCCTCAACGCTGATCGTCATCGACATTTCGAAGCTGTCGCCTCGACCCAGCACACGCATGCCAGTATCAGCAACGCCGCGTGCGGCCAGCGCGAAGGCGTTGTTGACGTTGGTCACCGGTTCGAGTGCAATGAAGTGTCGACCATCATTTGGTGCGAAGCAAATCAAATGCTTCGCGTCTCCACTCGCACTGATAATCGTACGATGTTTGGAAGATGCAAGCGTCGCACGTTGCTTCCAATCCGTGAAGCAGTGATCAACCTTCCAATCACGAATCGAACGTGGCAACGCGAAATCGGTTTCGGCAGAGACCTTCTTCCACTCCGTCGGCAGCTTGTCGTCTCCCATCTCCCAACGACCATTCCATTCGGCTTGCAGCGTTGTTTCGGGCGCAATTGGAAAAAATGGGTGGAACCCCAGCCCTACCGGCATCGGCGCGTCGTTGGTACTCGTGATGCGCAAACGCAGCACGAGCGCGTTATCCAGTAGACGGCACTCCTGCACAACGTCGAATCTAAACGGCCAGTCCGCGTCCGGCGAGTGGTTTAACGACAGCGTCAGCGAATCGGCGGTTTGTGTTTCAATTTTCCAAGGACGCTGCCAGCCAACACCGTGAATCGAATGCGCCTCGTTACCAAAGTTGAGTCGCAATTGGTGAGCCTTTTGTCCAAACAGTAGCTTGCCTTGGCCGATGCGGTTTGAATACGGCACCAGCGGATAGCAGGCCATTTGCCTGATGTTCGCGTCTGCAACCGCAGAGATCGGCGTGGCCCGCATGATTTCCACCCCACGCACGGCAAAGCGGGACAGCGCAGCGCCGATCTGCGGATGAAAGTCGGCGACCGATTCTCCCTTGACGAGACGGATAGGGTTGGCTGCGATTTGCGCGCTGGTCATATTTTTGGCAACCCCGGCAGCACCAACGCGCCGTTGCTATCTGCCGCGATGGTGATGTCGCCGTACAGATGACATTGCGCAGCGCCAACACCGGTAAGCAATGCCGATGCATTTTCCAATCGTGCGCCGACAACCGAGTTCATCACGCAAGGCGCGACTTTTGGCAAACCAAACACATGCACTACTTCGATCGGTGCCGAGAGATTTATCTCGCCCGTATGCATGACCGCCTTGCCCAAACAAAGTACATGGCCCTCACGGCCGAAGATCGCGACTTCGTCCAATGCACGTTTCACGTTGCGAATTTGGCCGCCCGCGATGCGCTCACCGCTCTTGAGGTCAAACCAGTTTTCACCGACAGGAAAGTAGACATCTGTGTTGCCGCCCGCGGCGACGATCGGTGCGACCAGCAGCGCGTCGCCGAACAGGTATTGCAATTCAAAACTGCGCGCCAGACGGTCGCGGGGAAAGGCCAGCGGCATCGCGCGCATGAGGGGCAAACCGGCATTGGCTGCCTGCGCCGCCGCGCCGGCGATGTAGGGGATCAAGCGATAGCGAAGTGCCAGCAACGTCTTTGCGGTCGCTTCGGCGTCCTCGCCAAACGCCCAAGGTTCGCGCGCGCCGATACCGTGAAAGCGAAAGTGTGAGGAGAACACCGCATTCGCCGTCCAGCGAAGGAACAACTCCGCGCTCGGCTGCTCAGCGCCGTAAAAACCACCGACGTCGGTTGCGTAATAAGGCACGCCACTCATGCCGTAGCCGAGCGCGCTACGGATCGATGCCGCCATCGCCTCCCAATCGCTTTGCGGATCTCCGCCCCACTGCATCGG
>JAYVUH010000473.1:0-4364 GCA_043788115.1 Burkholderiales bacterium | reverse complement strand
CTCATTCGGCGCGCCCCTTCCAAACTGCAAGCGCCTCAGTGGCGACTTCGATGTCGCTGAAGTGGAACTTGGTATCGCCGATGATCTGGTAGTCCTCGTGGCCCTTGCCGGCGATCACCACCACATCGCAAGCCGCCGCACGATCAAGCGCTTCAAAAATAGCCTGTTGGCGATCGGCTACCGTGTGATGCGGTGCGCGGCCAATGCCGACTTCGATATCAGCCAGAATTTGCAGCGGGTCTTCGGTGCGCGGGTTGTCCGACGTCACAATCGTGAAGTCGGCGTAGCGACCCGAGATGGCACCCATCTGCGGCCGCTTGCCGCGGTCACGGTCGCCGCCGCAACCAAAGACTGCAATCAAACGGCCTTTGTCCGGCACGACGGCGGAAACCGTCGAGAGCACCTTCTCCAGTGCGTCCGGCGTGTGGGCGTAGTCCACCACGACCAACGGCTTGTTGGCATTATTTTCCGCCGCGCGAACGGTCTGCATGCGACCGGGTACCGGCTTCATGCGGCCGACGATCGATGCCGCGGAAGCGATCGATACGCCACTCGCTTTCAAGCAACCAATCACCGCCAGCAAATTGCTGGCGTTAAAGGCGCCGAGAATATCGGTCTCGACCACAGCCTCGGCGGCAGTGAGCCCGTTGGCGTCAAGACTCTGCACGGTGAACGATAGGCCGGCAGACGTGACCGCAATGTTGTGCGCGATGAGGTTGGCAAACTTGACACCGGTTTGTGTCGCATAGCGGATGACCTCCACTCCACGGCGCTCGGCGCGTCCGGCCAACTCCCGGCCAAAGGCGTCGTCCACGTTGATCACCGCGGACTTCAACCCGCGCAGCGTGAATAGCTTTGCCTTGGCCTCACCGTAGGCCTCCATGGTGCCGTGGTAGTCGAGATGGTCACGCGTCAGGTTCGTGAAAACGGCGACGTCGTATTTCACATCTGAGACGCGCCCCTGGTCGAGGCCGTGGCTTGACACCTCCATGGCGCAGCAACTGGCACCCGCTGCGACAAACTCGCGCAGCTGACGCTGCAACAACAGCGCGTCGGGCGTTGTATTGTCCGACGTCGCCAATTGCCCCACCATGCCGTTGCCGAGAGTACCGAGCACCGCGCTTGGGCGGCCCGCCATATTTAGGGCGTGTGCAATCCATTGCGATACGGACGTCTTGCCGTTGGTACCCGTTACACCCACCATCCACAAATCGTTTGAAGGATGGCCGTAGACATGTGCCCCAATCGCGCTGGCAAACTGCTTCAAATCGCGAACCGCGACGTGCGGAACGCGCCACGATGGGTTCCACACGAAATCACCGCCCGCCTCATAGAGGACAGCCGATACACCGCGTGAAACTGCGTCGTCGATGAATGACCGGCCATCGCGTGCTGCACCCGGGTAGGCCAGGAAAACCGACCCCGCCCGCGCATCCCGCGAAGACGCGGTGGCGTGTTCGATGCGGGTAGGCAGCTGGTCGATGGCGTGGATCACCTCGCGAATGTTTTGCACAATGCCGACTTGGATTGCATCCGTCACGATCATCCCCGATCCTTTGCCATCGCAATGGTCGGCACGGCGGGCGATGTTGCAACGGTGGCCTTGTTAGTTGGCAGGGGTTGAACAATCGTTGCAATCGTTGCCGCGTCAGGTGCCACACCAGCCATGCGCAAGGCCTGCGACATGACGTTCGAGAACACCGGTGCGGAAACCTCACCGCCGTATATTTTTCCGGCGGATGGCTCATCGACGGTGATGGCCATGATGTAGCGCGGATTAGAGGCAGGACCGTAGCCAACAAACGATGAAAGATAAAGATTTTCGGAGTACTTTCCGTTGACCAGCTTGCGCGCGGTGCCGGTCTTGCCGGCAACACGATAGCCCGGCACTTGGCCTTTAGTCGCGGTGCCGCCCTGCTGTGTCACGGTTTCGAGCATGCCGGCCATGGTTCGCGCGGTGGATGCCGATATGATTTGCTTGCCAATCACGTCGGCTTCACGTTTATTAAACGTCACCGGCAGCAGTACGCCGTCATTGGTGAACAGGGTGTAGGCGCGCGCTAATTGCAGCGCCGATACTGAGATGCCGTAGCCATACGACATTGTGGCCTGTTCGATCGGTTTCCATGACTTGACGGGTCGCAGGCGACCGCTGGCCTCTCCAGGGAATCCTGTCTTCGGTGTGCTGCCGAACCCGAGCTCGTTGTACAAGTTCCACAACGTCTCCGACGGCAACTGCAACGCCATCTTGGCGGTGCCGATGTTGGACGACTTCTGGATGATCTCTGCAACAGACATCTGCACAAGCGGATGCGTGTCGGTGATGGTGTGCCCGCCAATCGGCAGCCCGTTGCCGGTTGAGATGACGGTCGACGGTTTGACGATGCCCGCCTCAAGTGCCGCGGCCACGGCGAACGGCTTGAACGTCGAGCCCGGCTCGAAGGTATCGGTGACGCTGCGATTACGCATCTGTGCCGGTTTGAAATTGGCGCGATTGTTTGGGTTGAAGTCCGGCATGTTGACCAACGCCAGCACCTCCCCAGTTTTGGCGTCGAGCATCACCAATGCGCCGCCCTTGGCACGGTTCGCTTCCACGGCGGCTTTCAGTTCGCGATGCGCAAGGTACTGAAAGCGCTCGTCAATCGAGAGCTTCAGCGCTTTGCCTTCACGCGGCACCTTGAGACTCTCAAGATCCTCGACGATGCGCCCTTTGCGATCCTTGATCACGCGACGCTGACCGGGCGCACCAGCCAACGCCGCCTGCTGCGCTAACTCAATCCCCTCTTGTCCCTGATCATCCATGCCGGTAAAGCCGATGACGTGCGCGGTGACGTCGCCCGCCGGGTAGTAACGGCGGAACTCACGTTGCTGGAACACGCCGGGCAATTTCAACGCCATCACGCGCGCAGCCTGCTCGGGTGAAAGCTGGCGTCGCAGCCACACGAAGTTTTTTTCCTTGTCGGACAGTCGTTCTGCGACGAACGTCTTTTCCAGATTCAGCGCGGCTGCCAGTTTGGTCACCACTTTGTCGTCGGCGTCCATCTCGGACGGGCTCGCCCAAATCGACTCCACCGGCGTGGAGATTGCCAGCGGCTTGCCGTTACGGTCCGTCACCGCGCCGCGCGAGGCCGGCATGTCGATCACCCGCACAAAACGCGATTCGCCTTTCGCCTGCAGAAAATCATTGTTCATGCCTTGCAGGTAGAACGCACGGCCGAGCAGCAATACGAACAGCATCAGGCAGCCGACCAGCGCCAGCCGTGAGCGCCAGCCTTCCAGCTTCAAGCGCAGCTCCGGTGCCTGGATTTTCTTGCTGGTGTAGTTCATTTGGCACCAGCCGATTTAGCGCCACCCAATGTCGGCACCGCCGGGTTTGCAGGAAGCGCCACGGCGTTGCCCAGATTGACCGTGATCGTCTTCTTTGGGTCAGGCAGCATCATGCCCAGTTCGCGTGAGGCCTTCTGCTCGATACGCTTGTGTGTTCCCAACGTCTGGCTTTCAATTTGCAGTTCGCGCCATTCCTGGTCCAGCCGGGCTTCGCGGTCTTTCTCGGACTGCAATTCGATGAACGACTTGCGCGCCTGATGCTGCGACGTCACGACTGACAGCGCGCAGCAGATCAGCACGAGCAACAGAATGAAATTGACGCGCGTCATCGATTGACACCGGTTCGTTCGGCTACCCGCATGACGGCCGATCGAGCGCGTGGATTGGCGGAGACTTCGGCGTCTTGCGCCTTGATGGCGCGCCCTTGCGGAATCAGCGTTGCTTCATCGATTTCATTCGCGCGGATGGGGAAATCCGAGGGAAGCGAATCCTTCTTCGATGCGTTTTGCATGAAGCGCTTCACGATCCGGTCTTCCAGCGAATGAAAACTGATCACCACCAACCTACCTCCAACCGCTAGGCGTGCTACCGCCTGCGGCAACATCGTTTCTACTTCTTCAAGCTCTTGATTGATGAAAATCCGAAGAGCTTGAAACGTGCGGGTCGCGGGGTTGAAGCCCGGCTCGCGCGTGCGGACGGTTTCACCCACGAGCTTGGCAAGCTGGCCCGTCGTCCGTAAATGTCCGCCGCCCCTTGCCGCAACAATCTTTCTTGCAATCTGCCGAGCAAACCGTTCTTCACCATAGCGCCAAATAACCTCCCCGATCTCTTGTTCTTCCGCTCTTGCCAGCCAATCCGCCACCGTCTCACCGCGGCTTTGATCCATTCGCATATCGAGCGGCGCATCAAACCGAAACGAAAACCCCCTTTGTGCATCGTCGAGCTGTGGTGACGACACCCCCAAGTCCGCCAGCAGCCCATCTATTTTTTCTACGCCCGCACCATCCAGCACTGCGCCAAGCTGACTCATCGTTGCG
>JAYVUH010000472.1:0-2129 GCA_043788115.1 Burkholderiales bacterium | reverse complement strand
CCGAACGTATCCCCATAAACGTCCGGCACTTCGGCGCCGAGTCCGTTCCAGATTGCTTTCAGTTCGTCCGAGTTGTATGCCTTTTTGAGCTCGGCCTGTAGCTTAACGATGACGTCAGTCGGCGTGCCTTTCGGTGCCCACAGCCCGTACCATGTTGAGACTTTGTAGTTCAAGCCTGACTCCGCAGCGGTGGGAATGTTCGGGAAACCAGGCGCGCGCTTGTCGCTCGCGACCGCAATCGCCTTGATACGCCCACCCTTGATGTGACCCGCACTCGAACCCATGCCATCAAACATCACATCGATCTGACCGCCCATCAAATCGGTCAATGCCGGGCCAGCGCCTTTGTACGGAATGTGAGAAATCTTCACACCTGCCAACAAGTTAAATAGCTCTCCTGCGAGGTGATGTGACGAGCCATTGCCCGCCGAGCCGTAGTTCATTTTCCCGTCGGCTTTTTTTGCGGCCTCGATGAAGCCCTTGAGATCATTTGCTGGCACGCGTTGTGGATTCACCACGATCACCTGCGGCACTGACGAAACCAGTGCGACCGGAACAAAGCTGTTCTCGATATCGTAATCGAGCTTCGGGTACATCGACGGCGCAATCGCGTGGTGCACCGCGCCCATGAAGAAGGTGTAGCCATCGGCTGCTGCCTTCGCCGCAATGCTCGCGCCAAGTGTGCCGCCCGCACCACCCCTGTTGTCGATGATGAATTGTTTTCCTGTGTTCTTGCTCAACTGTGCAGTCAATGGTCTTGCAAAGGCGTCGGTTCCACCGCCGGCCGGGAACGGTACGATGACGGTGACAGGCTTGGTGGGCCACGCCGTTTGCGCGGCGGTTACCAGTGGCGCTGCCGCGAGAATTGCGATCAGCACGCGGCGTAGCGGTGAAAAGTTGAAGTGTTGCATTGAGTTTCCTCCTTTGGAAAGGTTACGTTTTATTTTGTTTCGCCCCGGCTTGCTCAGGGGGCCCGGAAACTTAGATCAGCGACCCCACGCTCCTCGCGTGGGTGACGGTCCCATTCACAAAATCCTCATGTGACTGTTCAACGCGGTCCAGATCATAGAGATAGTTGACCATCAGCCCAGCTGACTGCTTGAGCCCAGGCGCTGCAAGATTGGCCTGCGCATTGATGCGCTCCAGCTTCGCACCGTTGTCGAGATGGAAACGCGCTACCGGATCTCCGCCTGCGCGCGGTGATTCGTGAATGAGGTATGCGCTGGCGAGCGCGAGCAATGCTTCCTTTGCATCCGTATCGAGCGACTTAAGGGTTGCTTCACGTGACAAGCTTGGCAGCTCACCGCCCGTCGCTTTGCGCAACTCAGCAAGCGCTTCAACCAACCGCTTTCGCATCGCAGGCTTCAGCCCTTCATAAACAAGCGCGGAATCAACTCGCGTCAGCCAATTCATGAATCCCGGAATCGGTGACAGTGTGCAGAACGTTTTCAGTTGCGGCAATTCGCGCTTCAATTCTTCAGCAACGCGCTTAATCAGAAAGTTGCCGAGCGACACACCGCGCAGCCCAGGCTCGCAGTTACTGATCGAATAAAACGCAGCCACCCGGAACTGCTTCGGCGCAGTGATTTCGGAGTTCTTGCCGATCAGTGGTGCAATTGCGTCAGGCATCGCCGGAACGAGTGCTACCTCAACAAAAATCAAGGGCACATTGGCTAGTTGCGCGTGAAAAAAAGCGAAGCAGCGACGATCCGGTTGCAAGCGTCGACGCAGATCGTCCCAGCCGTCAATCGCGTGCACTGCCTCATGCCGAATGATTTGCTCGAGCAGGTGCGCGGGCGAGTTCCAGTCGACACGGCGCATCTCGAGAAACCCGGGATTAAACCAAGAGGAGAGCAGGTGCAACAGGTCTGCCTCAACCGATTGCCAATCACTGTTCTTGCCGAGACGCCGCAATAATTGTCGGCGTAAACGCACCAGCGCTGCGGTACCGCCGGGTGCGCGGTTCAAACGACGAAATAACTCCTGTCGCGCTGGTTCGGCAGCCGTCGAAAGCGCCGCCAGCGCGCTGGCGGTTGGTGTTGCCGCATACGTTTGCGCAGCAGCCAAAACGACCTGCGGATCAGGCGAAAACTCGTAGGCCAAAGCGTAGAACAGCGCATCTTGCTCCG
>JAYVUH010000471.1:0-5257 GCA_043788115.1 Burkholderiales bacterium | reverse complement strand
CGAACCCCATCAGCCACCCCAAACAAAAAGCCCGCCTTGTGCGGGCTTTTTTGTTAGGGTGGAGTGGTGGAGGTGAGAGCCCACCCGGGTTCGACCAGCGAGTCCGGGGGACTCGCGCAGGTCGCGCGAGCGCGTGCGAGCCGAAGGCCGAATGGTGCGGGATGCAACCGCACCATGAGCAGCCCCATCAGCCACCCCAAACAAAAAGCCCGCTAGGGTTCGACCGCCGAGTCCGGCAGCGTCCTGACGGTAACCACCCTCGACCATTCAGACCCGGGTGTCAGGCCGTTAGCTTTTCCAGATAGGCGCTAAGCTTGGCCGTTGTCACCGCCGGGGGCTCAGGCAGTGACACTTTTGATGGAAGCGTCCGATCGCCGGATGCCACCAATTGCTGGCGGATCGACTCGGCTTCCACCCACAGCACATTGGCGGTTGCAGTGCTGCGTACGACGTCGCCGCGTTGGCGATAGAGATGAAACAGGGTGACCAGTAATAGATGCCTGAACACAGGACGCGAACGGCTCGACTCGGCAAGTCCGTGCAGCGCATTGATCGCGCTATCGCTCGATTTCTCGATCGCATCAGATGCGGCGTTCAAGGCGCGTAACTCATCCGCCGTCACGCCTAGGCTTCCAGCTTTTCTGGCGGGGAGCGCCGCGAGGGCGCGCTTGGCGCTTGTTGAAAATCCGCCGAGGATCAGCGCGGCGGTCAGCACGACCGCATCGGCGGGCGACGCCACAAACAGCTTGGGCAGGATGCCGGCGTCAAACTGGCGTTTGCCCGCAACAAAATTACCGCTCAGCAGAGACTGCCAAAGCTCGCGTGCAACACCGCGTAATTGCTCGTCGGCGATTTTGCCAAACGACGGCTTCTCGCTCTTCAATTTGTGCCCGATCTCCCACATCCTGCCATACGGGCCGAGAAAAACACCCATGATGCCAAGGCTCTCGAGCAGGCCATGTTTGAGCGCCATTTCGCCAAAAGTCTTGACTCGATATGCATGCTCTGCCGCCTCGCGCACGGCATCTGGGTCGTTTGCGGCCATCATGTCGAGATACCACGTCACGGCGCTGGTTTTGTTGTTAACGCCGATGCGCTTGTACAACGAATGCAGGTACACGCGCGTGGTGCCTTCCTTATAGCCCAGCCGCTCGGCAATCACCCGGCCTGACGCGCCCTTGATTAGCAGTTCAAGAAGCTTCTTGTCGGTATCCGAGAGAAGCGGCTTGGTTGGGGCGGTGTTCTTAGGCATGGGAAATTCCTGCTGTTGGGTAGTGGGTCAACGAGTTGATGAAGGTTTGCCAGGTCGTGTTTTGAATCAAGGTCGATACCTTCGTTGCGCGCTACGTTACGTCGGTAGAAGCGTTGGCGAAGAGGGCAGCGTGGAAATACGAGCGCAACTAAACTCCTGCACGTCATGCGAATCGCGCAAACGGCGTCCCACCGCCATCACGGCGGTAGCGGATGCCTCCCCGCCGACGGGCGCAAGCGCAAGATCAGCTGGATCAGTTGTTCCAGGACAGTCGGCATGACGGGATGCGTGCTCGAAAGCACCAGTTGTTAGTCGAATGCTAACAATTGTAGTCCTCTTTATCTCGCCCAAAGTTGACAAATTGTTAACTGGCGAATCTCTATACGCAGCCGCCGAGCGCATGAGGTAGATAGTGCTACTACACGCGCCTGCTGTTCTCCCCTGCTGCGCCTACGTAGCGTCGAACCTCACTGAGGCGGGCAGCCTATCCGCGAGACGTAACGCTCGACGCATCCGCAAATGTTTGCAAATTGACGGCCGGGGCGGGCTTCCAGCCGCGCGCGCGATGCTCCGCAACTACCGTCGTGAAAACGCCACCACGTACCCAAAATTTAGCGGTTATCCGAGCAAATCGGGGCGACGTCGCCGCCACAATGTCATCCAAAATTTCATTGGTGACCGCTTCGTGGAACTTTCCTTCATCGCGGAACGACCAGATGTAAAGCTTAAGACTCTTGAGCTCAACGCAGCGCTTGTCCGGAATGTAGTCCAGATAAAGGGTGGCGAAATCGGGCTGCCCTGTCTTGGGGCACAAACACGTGAATTCCGGGATTTGCATATGAATCACAAAGTCACGTTTGCTCGCCGGGTTCGGGAAGACTTCGAGTTGTCTACTGGCGGCAGCGGTCGGCAGTTCGCCGAGCTTGGTCAGTTTAGCGACCGCTTCTTTTGGAACCAATGACTTAGCCCCTGATGTTGAAGTAGGAGTTGAGACCGAGGAGCGTTTCGATTGACGTGGCATGGCGCGTAGAAGGGGCTGGAAAGTGGGATTGGCGACGCAGATACACAGGGCGATACGATAGAATCGATAGATTGTACGGGATGCCAACCCGCCCACGTAATTTGCGTCGGCGGGTTTGCTATATAAAAGAGGCGCGTGTGATCGATTCGACTGCGATCGTCATGCAAGCGTCTGGCCATTTGCAGAGGATGGGTTGTGCGTCTTACACAGATCAAGTTAGCCGGTTTTAAGAGTTTTGTTGATCCCACCACCATTGCCGTTCCCGGCCAGCTGGTCGGCGTTGTAGGGCCAAACGGTTGCGGCAAGTCGAATGTTATTGATGCCGTGCGCTGGGTTCTCGGCGAATCGAGTGCCAAGAATCTGCGCGGCGAGAAGATGGAAGACGTTATCTTCAACGGTTCCAGCCAACGAAAGCCATCTGCTCGCGCGAGTGTCGAGTTGGTGTTCGATAACTCGCTTGGCCGCATCGGGGGACAGTGGGGTCAATACGCCGAGTTGTCCGTTAAACGCATACTTTCGCGAGACGGTAATTCGGACTACTACATCAACGGTCAACACGTCCGTCGGCGCGACATAACCGACGTTTTCCTTGGCACGGGCCTTGGCCCGCGCGCCTACGCCATCATCGAGCAGGGCATGATTTCGCGGGTGATTACGTCCAAGCCGGAAGAGCTGCGGATTTTCCTCGAGGAAGTTGCGGGTGTTTCAAAGTATCGCGAGCGCCGCAAAGAAACGCAGGCGCGTCTGGAGGACTCGAAAGAGAACCTGAATCGAGTCGACGACATCTTGGGCGAGCTGACCAAGAATGTTGAAAAGCTGACCGAGCAAGCCGCCGTTGCCGCGAAGTATCAGGAACACAACACCGAGCTCAAGCTCAATGAAAATCTTTGGGCGTTCACCAAGCAGCGCGAGGCGCGCGCCGCCAAAGAGCGCTACGCGAATGAAATCGTCAAGACCGAAACCGGTTTCGAAGGCGAAACCGCGCGGTTGCGCGAAGTAGAAACCGCGCTGGACAAGTTGCGGCAGGATCATTACGCCGAGACCGACCAATTGACTGGCGCACAGGCGGCGATGTTTGAAGCCAACAGTGCGGTAGTGCAGCTCGAGCAGGAAATTAATTATCTGGCAGACAACCGGCGCCGTCTTGGGACGCAAGTCGATGCGCTGGCGCAGCAAGTACTCGAGATCGAAGCAAACCGCGACGCGACAACGACCGAACTTGATCGCTGGCATCGCGAACTCGCTAGCGGCATCGACAAAGTGTCGGAAGCGCGTGAGCGCGCCGAAGCCTTGCGCGAAGAGGTTCCGCAATTTGAGGAAAGGGTGCGCGAAGCGCTGGCTGCGGTGAAGGTCGCCGACAACGAAGTGCGGGTCGCGGAGAGCGACCAAGCGCTCAACGAGTCGCGCGAGAACAACGCGCTAAAGATTTTGTCCCAGCTCGAGCAGCGCAAGAGCCGGCTGGTCACGGAGAACATGGCGCTGGTAGTGCCGGAGTCTGGCGAAATCGAACGTGTGGAAGGCGAGCGGGCAGAAGCTCAAGAAGCGCTCGCCGTGGTAGACGAAAAACTGACCGAGGCCGAACAACGCGTTCACCAATTCGAGGGAAAGCGTCGCGACGCGGTTGAGCAGATCGGCAATGCGACGCGAGAACTTGCGCGCATTGAAGCCGCGTTATTAGCGTTACAAAACCAGCAAGCGCGAATGGATAACAACACTCGGCTGGCGATGTGGTTGACAAAGTACCAACTCGACAGTGCACCGCGCTTGTGGCAATCAATCAAGATCAAGCAAGGTTGGGAGGATGCGCTCGAATCGGCGTTGGGGCTGCGTCTCAACGCGATGAAAATCGGAGAAGCCAGCGTCATCGACCGAATCGCCAACGATGTGCCGCCCGGTTCGGTCTCGCTGTACCTTGAAAACGGCAACTCAAACGTGGCAGCGGCCGCCGACTTCACGCCGCTGGCAAATTTGGTCACATCGGACAACCCAGGCATTCTCCCATTCGTGCGTGAGTGCCTGGCAAACGTTTTCGTTCTGGAAAACGAAGCCGAGGCGCGCACAAAGATGGCGAGCCTGCCATTCGGCGCGGTCTTGGCAACCGCCAACGGTCACCTCTACTCGCAGCACGGCGTAACCTTTCACGGACCGCAATCTGAGTTGCACGGCGTCATGCAACGGCAGCGTGAAATTGAAACGCTTAAGGCTGATCTGCCCGGCAAGATCGAAGTGCGCCAGGCGGTAGAAGCGTCATTGAAGGAGATCGAACTCACCCTACAGGACACGCAAGAGACGCTGCGAAGGTTGCGATTTGAACAGCAGGAAACGAAGAATCGCGAGCATAGCCTGCAAATGGAAACGTTAAAACTGACGCAGGCGATCACTCAGGCGGAAAGCCGACGTGGAGCGATTCGCGAAGAAACGGCGATCATTGACGTCGAGATGGAACAAGAGCGGGGTGAAATGTCCGCTGCACAGGCGGCATTGGAAGAGGGCGGTAACCGCATTTCCGAAATCACGGATCGGCTGATGGCGCTGGAAGACAAGCAGCGCGAAGCTGAGCGAGCGCTCGCGGATGCGCGCGAGCGTGTAAATTCCGCGGAGCGCGGTGCACAAGAAGCGAATTATTTCGAGCGGTCGTGCCACGAAAAGATTAAGTCACTCACGGACATGGTCGGTCAGCTCGCGAAACGCTGGGATGTGGTCACATCGAGCCGAGCGGCGCTCACCTCGGAATTAGATGGCTTGCAAGAAGGCAATATCCGCGATCGGTTGCAGCAGGCGCTGGACGCGCGGCTGGAGAAAGAAAAGGCGCTGTCCGTCGCACGCGAAGCCATGGACGCCGCAGGTGGCAAGCTCAAGGAACTTGAAGATCAACGCCATGTTATTGAGCACAGTCTGCAACCACTGCGCGACAAGATGACGGAATAGCGCATGAAAGAGCAGGAAGCGCGCATCAACGAGGAGAATTTTACGCTGCAGATGCT